>JBARXI010000555.1:0-9813 GCA_049647275.1 Microcoleaceae cyanobacterium | reverse complement strand
AGGCAGAAGGCAGAAGGCAGAAGGCAGAAGGCAGAAGGCAGAAGGCAGAAGGCAGAAGGCAGAAGGCAGAAGGCAGAAGGCAGAAGGCAGAAGGCAAAATTTTGCATTGTCTGAGTTTTAAGCCTTTGATATGTCTTAATATTTGCTTCGACTGCTATATATTCAACATTATTTATTTCCATTTTTTCGGATACACACCTACTTTAAAATTGATTTAATTTTAAAGTAAGATAAGATTAATAAGTTTAGTTTTTTTTAGATTTCGTAATTAAATAGTTTCAAAATAGTCTCCAAGATTTTGTTCAAGGTAATGTACTTCCAGAATTGAGTTTTTTCATCTTACCCCCTAATAGATATTCTGCTCATCTTTGTTTGGTCTTTTTTCCATCACATTTCGCAAATCATTTAACCACATTTGACACATTACAACCTCTTCATCTTTTACATATTCTTGTTTTTTAAGAACTTTATACACTTTTTCTAGATTATTAAGATTATCCGTTCCTAAGTCCAACTTTTCAAGTAAAGTGACGATTGTTTTTATTCCCAAATAACACTCAATTTCTTGCTGAAAATCTTGCATTAAATCATGGGGGTTTCGTTTTTGATAAACATTAGATGATTGAAACCCAAGATATAAATCCTGATTCCACATCAATTTTTGTGCAATGTAACCACACAATATATCTGTGAAGCGAAAGCTGGTAGTAATAGGAAGGTAAAGATAGACAAACGCATCTCGATGCCAAAATGTGTTTTGTGAATTAAAAGGGCAATAGTAGTGCTGATTTTAAAATACTGGTGACTTTTTTTCAAAAACGATATTTTCTCCTAATGTTAGTCTATAAATGGCATCTACATCAGGATCAAGGTCAACTAATCCTTGCCACACACCTATTGGTATCGACTTAGTATTAATAACTGAATCCTCTGTTATATTTTTAATTTCATCTAAAGGGTAGCCCCGTGGCCAAATCAACTTATCGGTAAAATATCGGTAAATATTGACAAATTTTTGGGTAGAAACATATTCTTGTTCACAAATAAAATCAGGAACTTGCCAATCATCCCCAGGCCAGTTATCATCATCCGTATCATAAATTACGTCTGCTCCATGTTCAATGGCATACAAATAGCCGATATTTTTACGGGCATAATGATTATAGGGACAGTATTTAACTATGTCATATCCAAGTTTCTTTTGATCGTCGATGGATAAATAAATTAAATTCTCCGAAGACTGAATCATGGGGGTTTTTTGATCTCCAACTACCACAATCTTCCAATCACTTTTTTGTTCTAGGATAGAAAGTGCCTCCGATTTATGATTAATTGTGGTAATAACAATATATTTATTCATGTTTTTATAATAATCAAAATAATTTTATGTAGGTTATACATAAAAATAGTAGTTTTGTAGTTAGAAATATCGATCTAAACTAGCTTATTTTCCAGTCAAAATCTTGATAAAATCGACTAGATACTGGCTCTGTTATGTTGCGTATGGCTTTAATTTCTTCTGATTTTAGATGTTTGTGCCAAACCGATTGAGAAGCAATGCTATTACGTTTTATTTCCCAAGTTTTACCTTGTTTAGCTTCTATGGGATTATCAGCATCAGAATAGTTTTTAATTATATTTTCTATCCTTTTAGAATAGGGAAGATCCAAGAATTTGAACAGATTAGGAAACTCCATAAGTGGATTATAAGCTATATCTTCAAGACGCATGACCAACCATTTTTCATATCGATCTATATACATAGATAATACATAGTAAATAATAGTCCAAAGTAGGGCAGCACGTTCCACAAAAGAATCTGGTGGGTTTTCCATTTGATGTTTAAACGGATGCAAATAATCCTCCATTAGGTTAGGTTGGGCTAGTAAGCAATCAAATTCAACTGGCCACTCAGCCTTGATTAAACTCATAACAAAAGCTGCAGGATGGCGTACTAAACAAATTACGCTCATATTATAAGTCTGTGCTAGCCATGCAGATGAAAAAACGGCAATGGGGTCTTTGAGTAATGGTCGTGGTAAACCCAATAATTGTCTTGTGTACTTAAATAATGGAATTTTGCGATATTAGGAAAAGTATCTGCTTTTGCACCGTGAACATAAACATCTGCTGCTTGATAATAATATGCTACTATTGATGAGTCTTGTTGAAAAGGAATAAACTGGATTTTAGCATTTCCAATTTCTTTGGATGGTTGAAAATCTCCTAATACCAGCAAAATTAATTCCCCTCCTTGGAAATTTTCTGCTAATTGCTGCACCGCCCCTTGAATAGTTTCATAATCTTTAAAGGGATTTTTATTTTGAATAAAATTAGCGGTAAAAAGTAGAATTTTAGCATTTTGGGAAATTCCTAACTTTTCTCTGGCTAGATATTTATCTACTGGCTTAAAAATTGATAAATCAATCCCATTAGGAATTACTTTACTTTTGACAACCGCTTTTTTAAGTATAGACTGTTCAACTTGTGACATTAACCAATTGGAAGGAGTCACTACATACAGTTTACTCCGGGCATAGATTTCTCTTTTTTTATGCCAATTATAAGCAGTACCATCACGTTGAATTGCCGGATAAATAGTCAAATATGGGCATTGTCCACAACCTGTTTTCCAGCGATCGCACCCCAGAGAATGGGCACAATGGCCACTTAATAACCAAGCATCATGGAGAGTCAGTATTACAGGTATCTGTTGACTAAACAGAGCGAGATGATTCAGGTCAAAATAATTACCATGAAGATTATGACAATGAAGAATATCCGGCTTTTGGGGAGGTAAATCAAGGATTCTATTACTCGCGGGAAAATAAAAATTTTCCTGTCCTAACTTTTCTTTTAACCAACGATGAGGTTGTCCTAGTCGAGATACTAATAAATGCTGTATTTTTGCCGCTATTTTATTTTTCTCAGCAAAAGGAGACAGAGAATTACCAATGGTCAACCAAAATTTTCCCCAACCATGGTCAACTTCCTGATTAATAGGCATAATTTCTGGCAAAGTTGATTTTTTTTTGCCTACTGCCAACCATGAATTATAACCACGTTTTTGATAACCTTGATGTAAAGTCAAACCAATTTTTTCCGCACCCCCAACCAGATCGGATGTATTAACTTGTAAAATATTAATCTTAGCCATTAAACCAACCCTTTAATTGTTCGGCAAATTTTTCTCCATTCCAGTTACGAACTAAAAAACGTGGTAACTCAAAGCGATCGCTTCCTCGCCAAACCACCTCGGCAAAATTAGAACAAGCACAATCAAATCCCAGATTTTTAACAGTGGCCACTGTTTGCGAATTATAATCAGATTTAGTACCGTAAGGATAAGCAAAACTGGTAACAGAATGTCCCAGAATTGATTCTAGTTTTTTTCGGCTTTGGTGAATTTCTAATTCTTGCTCTGGTTGAGAAATACTAGAAAGTACAGGGTGATTAATGGAATGTGCCCCCACTTCAACTAATCCGTCTTTAGCTAATTGTTGCACTTCAGTCTCTGTCAGCGCACGATGAGATAATCTACCACTAGAGTCGATTTGAGCCCAATGGACTATTTCTTGTAATATTTTTCCTCGTGTTTCTGTCGATAAAGGGCCTAATAGGGAACAAAGAGAACGATATATTTGATGACGAGGAGTAGGATTATCTGTCTTAACAACATTCCAATTATTTATTAAATATTGTAAGGAAGTTATCTGGTCAAGATGAGCAGATTCCCCCAATTCCCAATTATAAGATTGACTATTAATAGTTAAAGCTAACTTTTCTGGTAAATGAACAGTTTTCAATAAAATTCGTTCTAAATCATCCCACCAAAACTCTTGATTTTGACCAATTTTCCCCGCAGTTACAAACACAGTGGCTGGAATGCCATATTTTTCAAGTAAAGGTTTAGCTTCATGGAGATTATCGGCATAACCATCATCAAAAGTAATAGCTACCGAATGATGTTTTACTTGACCTTCACAAAGCTGTTTTACTAATTCTCTCAGACTTACCAAGTGATAAGATTTACTCAGAATCTGTAAATGTTCAGCAAAATTCTGGGGTGATACAGATAACAATTGAGGGTCTGAGTCAAGCACGGTAACTCTATGATAGAGCAAAATTAAAGCATGGGGGTGGATTTTCATCCATCTTCTTTGAGACCATCTTTTTACTTTTCTCCAACCTCTAATTAGCATTTTGTCTCCAATGTAATATTATTATCAGTAATGTTAACTTAAATATTATTACCTATTTAATTGATATGCACATTATAATTACTGGAGGAGCAGGCTTTATAGGTTCTCATCTTTGTGAATTACTATTAGAAAAAGGTGATAAAGTAATTGTAGTTGATAACCTAACAACAGGCAAATTAACTAACTTACCCCAACATCCCGATCTAAGTTTAATTCAAAAAGATATTCTCACCTGTCAAGCAACAGATTTTCCTCAATCCATAGATGGTATCGTTCATTTAGCAGCAACTCCTTCTGTCAATACTTCTTGGCTAAAACCATTAGAAATTCACCAAAATAACCTTTCTTCTACTTTAGTTGTGATTGAGCTTTGTCAAGCTTTAAAAATTCCAAAACTCGTATTTGCTAGTTCGGCTGCAGTATATGGAAACCCTATTAAATTGCCAGTAACAGAATCCCATTCCACTCAACCTCTTTCTCCTTATGGTCTACAGAAACTTTGTAGCGAACAATATCTTAATTTATTCGCCCAAAAGTATAATTTTTCTGCTGTAAATTTGCGTTTTTTTAATGCTTTTGGTTCAAGACAAGATCCTAATTCCCCATACTCTGGAGTGATTTCTATTTTTGTTAATGCCATGAAGAAAAACTTACCTATTACTATTTTTGGTAATGGCAAACAAACCAGAGACTTTATTTATGTTAAAGATATTGTCAATGGTTTATATCAAGCTTTAATTAAACCAATTCAACCAGGTCATTCTTTAACTTGTAATCTTGCCAGAGGACAAAAAACTTCTTTACTAGAGTTAATAAACATTCTCAGAAATTGTTTTCCTCAATGGATTTATTCAGTAAATTTTGCCCCAGCTAGATTGGGAGATATTATTCATTCTCAAGCCGATATTTCAATGGCTTTATCTGAATTAGAGTTTAAACCTAATTGGGATATTGAATTAGCTTTCAGTGATTTTCTGAACTATTAAGAGTAAAGTCAACTTTAACTAATGGTAAAATTACATTTCTAGCGATTAGACTTAGACCTTAAATACTATATCACCGTACAAATGTCAACTTCTAAAGAAACTACAACTGATTCTATAGCCACCACAAATAATCCCCAACAGCAAAGTGAGGATGCTACAAATAATGGGGCAACCCAGATGACCATCGACGAAATTCACAAACTATTACCCCACCGATACCCTTTCGCTCTGGTAGATCGCATCATAGAATATATACCTGGAGAACGAGCAGTTGGAATTAAAGGCGTAACCTTTAATGAACCACATTTTCAAGGCCATTTTCCCGGAAGGCCAATTATGCCTGGGGTATTAATCGTGGAAGCAATGGCTCAGGTAAGTGGGGTACTTTTAACTCAATTACCTAATGTTAAAGAAGGATTATTTGTGTTTGCTGGCATTGATAAAGCTCGATTCCGTCGCCCAGTAATACCAGGAGACCAGCTCATTTTGACTGCCGAATTAATATCATTTAGAGGAGGCAAATTTGGCAAAACCAGAGCGCGAGCAGAAGTGGATGGTCAAAAAGCTGCCGAAGGAGAACTATCGTTTTTTATGATGGAGTAGAAGTTAACCCAGAATAATTAAAAGTGAAATAACGTTATCTAATAACTAGACTGAAATATGCCTACCCTGATTCACCCAACATCCGTTATTGCTGAAAGTGCTGACCTGCATCCCACCGTGCAGGTGGGGCCTTATGCTGTAATTGGGGAACAGGTGAAAGTCGGGCCTGGAACAACTATTGGCGCTCATGTTGTGATTGAAGGGCCAACAGAAATTGGTTCTGGGAATCGAATTTTTCCTGGAGCTGCCATTGGTCTGGCACCCCAAGATTTAAAATATAGAGGCGCTCCGAGTGGGCTAAAAATTGGCAACGATAATCAAATTAGAGAATACGTCACGCTTAACCGTGCTACTTATGAGGGTGAAACTACCCTGATAGGCAATGGAAATTTACTGATGGCTTATGCCCATGTAGCTCACAATTGCATTATCGAGGATTCTGTGGTCATAGCTAATGCTGTATCTTTAGGAGGTCATGTCAAAATTGAATCCAAAGCTGTTATTGGTGGTGTATTGGGTATTCATCAATTTGTCCACATCGGTAGAATGGCAATGGTGGGTGGCATGAGTCGTGTGGTTAGAGATGTGCCACCTTTTATGTTGGTTGAGGGGCATCCTGGTTTGGTGCGATCGCTGAATCTGGTGGGATTAAAACGTGCTGGTTTGACGAGTGCAGATTTAGCAATTTTGAAAAAGGCTTTTCGGATTCTCTACCGTTCGGGCAAACCTTTGACTGAAGCTTTAGCAGATTTAGAATTACTTTCTGACAACAAATATATTCAGCAACTACACGAGTTTTTAAATACTTCTGTTGACTCTAAACGTCGTGGACCTATGCCGGGAAAAATTTTTAAGGGAGTTTAATAATTAATTGTAGGTTGGGTTGAAGAATGTTAGCCCAGCTTATCCAGGGGAGCGAGCGGAGCGAAGAGGTTTCGTTGTGCCCAACCTACTATAGCTGAAGTCAGAAGTCAGGGGGAATGGCCATTCCCCCGTACATTATTGCTGTGACTAAATTTGAGAGGAGCAAGAATGTCCTAATAGTAATGGCGACTGCTATACATTATACGAGCGGCACTTAGGGAAAAACACTATATACAGTCAATGAAAACTATAGTACTACACTAAATGTACTGTTTACCGAATAATGAAGGTTTAAAGCAAGAGTCCCATCAAGGAGAAAAAGCGGTCGTTTTGCTAAGGCAAACGTTAACGGCTAGCCTCTTACAGAGGAGCTAAAGCTTTTAATTTTGGCGACAGCCGTTAACGTAGTTATGCGCCAGCAAAACGCCGACATTCCAAGGGGAGCTTCCCGTAGGGTGGGATGGTAAGGTCTCCTAGATGGATGTCCAATCGACCAAGAGAAAAAAATCCTTTTAGTGAATCCTATAGCAATCCTATAGCAATCCTAAATCATTTGTAAAATTCCTGGAGTTGTTAAAAACTTCCTCCTTCTCCCTTCTCTTCTGCCGTCTGCCTCCTGCCTTAAAGTAGCCGATTTCTTTTATGAATCATTTCACATTGCTATATCCGTTTTAAGGAGAGGTAATTGTTAATTATTAATTATTAATTGTTGAATGCCAATGTCTAATACCCCATCTCCGCTCAAAATTTTTATTAGTACAGGTGAAGTTTCTGGAGATTTACAAGGAGCTATGCTAGTTGAAGCACTCTATCATCAAGCTCAACTTCAGGGTTTAAATTTAGACATTGTGGCATTGGGGGGCGATCGTATGGCTGCTGCTGGTGCGACTTTGTTAGGGAATACAACAAAAATTGGTTCTGTGGGGATTATTGAGTCTCTACCTTTTGTTTTCCCTACTCTGAAACTTCAACAAAAAGCTAAGGAATATTTACACCAGGAATCTCCTGATATAGTTGTTTTGATTGACTATATGGGACCTAATCTTAGCATTGGCAATTATATCCGCAAAACTTGGCCGAATCTGCCAATTGTTTGGTACATTGCTCCTCAAGAATGGGTTTGGTCTCTGGGAAAGCGCAAAACTGCTCAAATAGTCAGTTTGACAAGTAAACTATTGGCAATTTTTCCTGAAGAGGCAAATTATTTTCGGCAACAGGGGGCTGATGTTACTTGGGTCGGTCATCCGATGATTGATAGAATAAAAATGGCCCCGACTAGGGAAGAGGCACGTCGAGCTTTGGGGATAGCTCCGGATACTGTGGCGATCGCTTTATTACCAGCATCTCGGCAGCAAGAAGTCAAGTATTTGCTGCCTGTCATGTTTGAAGCAGCCCAAATTATTCAGGAAAAGTTACCTCAAGTTCATTTTCTCGTACCCCTATCTTTAGAGACTTATCGTTATCCTATTCAAGAGGCAATTAAAAAGTATCAACTACAGGCAACAATTTACTCTTCTTCGCTACAAAATGGTACAGAAAATAGTCAGGAAATACAAGGGAGTAACAATTTAGAAGTTCTGGCGGGAGCGGATTTGGCGATCGCTAAGTCTGGTACTGTTAATCTAGAAATAGCTTTGCTGAATGTACCTCAAATAGTAATATATAAAGTTCATCCAATCACTGTTTGGATTGCCCGTCATATTCTTAGGTTTTCGATTCCGTTTATGTCTCCACCTAATTTAGTAGAAATGAAGTCTATTGTGCCTGAATTATTTCAGGAGGAAGCTACACCTAAAAATATGGTTTCTGAAGCTTTGGAACTTTTATTAAATCAAGAACGCAGAGCAAAGATAATAGCGGACTATCAAGAAATGCGTCAAGCTTTGGGAAAAGTAGGAGTATGCGATCGTGCCGCCCAAGCAATTTTAGATTTAGTTTTGACTATGGAATAAGAGGATAGTTAATAGAGTATATTCAGACTCTCGTTTGTCAGTTTTGAGAGATTTATCTAGTAGGCGAATTGCGGTTTTGAGTTCACTGGTAATTGTTTACTGTGAGTGAAAATGGTTGATAAAACTGAAAGTTAAATACTTATCTCATGTCAGGTTGAATACTTCTAAGTGCTTAAACAAAATTAATTACATATTCTTGACCAAAATTATCAAGCACTTTTTTGAGATAATTAACTAAACTTTGCCAACTCTGAGGCGCATTAATTTCAATCCATTCATATTTAATAAATTTCCCGAGAATTTCAATTAGGTTTAGCTTGGGAGAGTAGGTTGGTAACCAAAATATTTCTAATTTTTTTTGTTTCCATTCTTCTAATTTTTCGATGATTGCATCACTTGTATGAATTGAGGCTTGCTCCATAACAACTACTATTTTTTTAGATAAATTATTACTGAATTTATCTAAAAATTTAATGACAATTTCACTGTTGATATTTCCCAAATTTATCTCATCATATAGTTGTTGTTTCCGACTCATTAATCCTCAAATATTTATCCTTTTACTGGCGCTACTTCTTAAGATTATTTCTTGATTTTTTGACGGCCACCCATAGGGAATATATGGTATTAAACAAAAGCCACTTTTGTCAAAATATCTTAAATCAATATCTCCTTTTTGATCTTGCTCCTTTAGCTCTTCTAACATAGGTATTTTCACCTCTAACTCCCAATCTTCAGGGTTTTTACTCAATCCTCTCTTCATTCTTTTCCATCTCATTGACAAACTTTTTAGAATTCTTTTTATTGTTTCGCATGCTAACTTTTATATTCCATTTTTTCTCAATTTTTATCATGACTTTATTCAAAGCTTTTGGTTCGGATTTTACCCATTGTTTGATCTCCTCTTTCTGCCAGGGGTGTAAATTTAGGCTTTCTACCTCTTCCTTTATTATTATATAGTCCTAATATTCCCTCGTCTTCCCACAAAGTAAACCAGTTGTATATAGTTTTTCTACTAACCTTAAAAATTTGCATTAGTTCCTCAATTGAAAATCTTTGATAACTTAAAATTATACATTTAGCTCTCTGTCTAACTAGATGCGTGCTTACTGTATTTAATTATTCTTTTTAAAACCTTGATAGTTTCTGGATTTAATTCTCTAATAAACCTCATAATAATTATCTTTTTAAAGCCGATTTTTATGA
>JBARXI010000554.1:0-27825 GCA_049647275.1 Microcoleaceae cyanobacterium | reverse complement strand
GAGCAAAGTTAGGCGCTCAAATTCGTCAGCTTTACAGGCGTTGAGCCGATAAAAAGGTAATTTTAGTGTCAAAGTTAATTTACTCATAGTAGGACGATCGTAACACAACCCTACACAATTGTGTAGTATACTACGGGATCAATCCCGTGATTCATTTTTCATCCAGCGGTTAAAACCGCCTGGCTCTCATCTTCAACTCAAACTTTTGTAGTATTGGACATATTGGACGGAAATGTGGCGTTGGTCAATCCCGGGGATGAAACTTATCTTAACAATTCCCCACTAGCCTCCAGAATATAAGGGCATCCTGTCACTAAAGTAATCACTTTTAGCCTCTGGGTAATCAAGACTCTTAATTTATCTAGGGAAATTGGTAATTTCCATTAATTGTTCGCCAAGTGTTACCCGAAATCAAAGATTAGTTTTAAGCTGTTGAGAGTATAATTTAACTTCTTTTGCTCGAAAAATAGGACGTTTCAAAGAAAAAGGATTCATACCATTACGCATAGCAGTAATTAAACCTGCGGCTTCTAAATATGATTCCACTTCAATCAGGTTGGGTAGTTGCATTATTGTTTGATTAACATTTAAGATTGTCTGGTTTTCTTTGACCGCAATAACTGGTATGTTATGTAATTGTGCAGCTAATACAGGTATTCCACCTAATGCCGAAGCTGGCACAACAACAGCACCAATATCATTGATAGTAATAGTTTCAGCACGTGCGTCTTTGATGTCAACAATCAGAGGAGCATTGTGTAATCCCTTTAATACACAAAAATAGTGTGGAGTGGAGATAAATTCTGCAGAAGAGCGCGGATTTTCAACCGACTGATATTTAACATCTTGATAATAAGGCAAAGGAGCATGAGCTGTTGGCACTCTGAATATTTTTGACAATAAATGAGTAATTATTGCCTCTACTGCCCCTGATGGATTAGGAATTTTACCAGCAATATGCTTTTCACACATTTCCTTTGTTACACCATGTATTACAGACACAACTCCGAGAGCATCTATTCTTTGGTTTAGCAAAACTTCGGCAGTTTTCAGTAGCACTTCAGGATTAGTAATTGTACCACTGGCACAACCTGTAGATGTCCACTCAATCTTTACTCCAAAATCTATGCTAGGGATTGTGTAAGTATCACAATTAAAACCACCTACCGTCATACCCGCATTTAGTACATGAATCACTTGATCTAATAAATGACTACCTGTAGGGTCAATAATAGTTCCAATGCGATTAGGTGAAATATGGCGCTCAAGTCCGATTTCTCCTAACATAAAGTCGTCTAAAGTTTTTCCTTCAATATATAAAGTATTTTTACTTAATTCATTGATTTCAGATGCATTAACGGCATTGGGATGAGTGAGGACAAAATCACAGCAATTTGACAAAAGATTAGTAACAGGAGTAGCATCACCAGCATATCCACCAAAACTACAATTAATTCCGGTAGGAATAATTTGGACAATTCCAAATTTATCTAAAGGAGTATGAGTTCTGGGAGTAGAAGACAATAAAGAATTAATATTGAGTCGTGAAAACCATTTTTCTTCTGGATTAATCTCTACAACTGTCAATTCTAAAATACAGTCATTTTCAGTAGTAGCAACAATAGCAAATCTCAATGGATAAAGATTTTTTTCTTGCAGTTCCAACCACAAAGGTTTGAGAGCATCTAGCCATAATAAGTCTCGATCTATAGGCCACTTGCGTACAATATTTTTAATAATCAATTATTTACCTCGTTGTTTTGAATATTTGATATTATAATTTCTGAGCAGCTACAAAAAGTAACTGCCAATGTAAATGAACACCTTCTGAATCTTGAGTAACTGGTAAGTATTCAAAAATCACTCGATCAACTTCATCTAAAGTCGCTTTTGTCATTCTAAACAAGTTCTTACAATATGAAATCATACTTGGTTCATCTGGAAAATTCCATGTATAGTATTCAACTTTTTCTGTGACGTTAATAAATCCAACTTCTTCTAATTGTTTAGAAACTTCATCTTCTCGGAGAAACATACCATCGTGACCAAGATCACTATAGTAATCAACAGGATTATTTAAAAATTTTGCCGGAGGAGTTTCTTCTAAAACATCACCAATAACTAAAATTCCTCCAGATTTCAGAATCCGAAAAGCTTCTTTGTAAAAAGCTAATTTATTTTCCTGATGATGAATACCTACTAAACAACCAACACGATCGAATTCTTGATTTGGAACTAAAATATTAGAGAGGGAACTTTTAATTACAAAATACTTTTTTTTGAGAATATCAACAAATGCTTGTGAATTCTCGATGCAGGTTATATCTACATTGCCATTTAAACTTTCAAAAACTCCATCTGCAAGATAACCACTACCTGCCGAAATATCACAAAACTTGATATTTTCTTTTAACTTTAAGCGGGCGATCGCACATTCTCTTTCTAGAAAACGAGCTTGAGGGACTTGTGTACCAGCAAGATCGAATAACCCCACTCGTGTACTGGTATATTTTGCTGCACGATTATCAAATTTATCCATAGATTTTCATTGTTGCCAAGAACTAACAAAATACAAAATATCTTAACACGACTTAGTAGAATTGAGGAGTTTGGTAACTGCTCACTGTAATAAAACTACTTATTAATAGCACTGAAACAAAAATGGGAATTTTCATGTATACTAGAACTTAGGAATATAATAGCTACCATAGCCGATTTGATATTAGATAATCACATAATTTTTCTGTTAATTAAAACTTTTGCTTTTGGTGACAAAATTTATGTGATTAGTAATCCCTAAAATTAAATATAGAAAGCATAACATCATGTCCGGTTAAATACTTATAAATAAGGAAGTAGGGAGTAGGGATTAGGGATTAGGGAGTAGGGAGTAGGGAGAATAAAGAGATTTGCCTTGTATAGAGAGGACAGTTTTTTTCATCACTAATTATCCGGACATGATATAACATCAGGAAAACATTAGCACATAAGATACCACAAAAACCTTGGTCACTCATCGATTATAAAACCTGTATTTTATGGTAACTAATAATTTTTTCCATTTACTAGGAACAAACTTTTCTAAAAAAGCTAAAATCTGATTACGACGAATTGATTGATTTAAGGCTTTAACCCAAGACTCCTGTTTATTAACTATTTTTACTGCTCTTCCTACTGATTTTAAAGCATCTAATCCTCCTCCCTTTACTCTAAGGTTTAAAATTTGTCGATCGCTAACATCTTCTTGAAAACAAGGAGGTAATCCATAATCTAATGCTCTAAAAATCAGAATATTACGAATACATTTTTCACAACGACAACAGTTCCTATCTTTTTGTTCTCCTTGCCAACAAACTCTAAAATTTTCAACTGCTTCAGGCCAATCTAACAGTTGCTGTATCTTTTCAAATCTACTAGCAATAGCACCATCATAGAAAATTTTGCAAGCTTCACTTGATAATAGTGGATCTGTAATAGCATTAGAACCATAAGGAAAAGTCGTAGTCCGGTAAGTATAGGAAGCTGGAATAAGTCCTATTGCATAACGTTTACTAAATAGATGAAGACAAGATGCAATCCCTGTACCAAAAATATCTTCCCATGGAAGTTTGATCACTTGCCGAAAATTCGTTGCTACTGAAATCAATTCTAAATCTAAACTGGAAGTCATTTTTTGGCTTCTCAAAAAAGCTCTTTTAAAGACATCTTCTTCCTGAATAGGAATATCAAAACCATGGATCATTAGGCTTGCTTGTAAATTACGCTTTCTTCTACCACACATTCCTTTTACATGACGATAAGCAGTAAAACAACTATCTACACCTCCCGAAAAAGCCGAAATAGCAATTTCTTTTTCTACAATCCTTTCTTGTTCTCTTTCTATATTTGCATTGATGCTAATTCTTCTATAAATATTCGATCGCCAAGAAGACCATACGGCTTGAAATTCCTCTAAATTATCTAACAAAGAAGGGGAAACTTGGCCATGAATGATTAAATCGTGTCCTCGACTCATTGCTAGAAAAATTGTTGCAATAACAAAAGGATCGCAGCTATCTGTCAAATATTCTTGATATTTAATCGGAAGACGATACCAAAGAGTTTGACGTTGATTATTAGGGTATTCAAGGGTAATGCTTGATTTAGCAAAACCATCTATCGTTTGTGTTTCTTCTTGCCAGAGATGAATCTTATTAATTATCATCCAAATATACTAAATTTTGATTTCAAGGATTTTTTTTTAGGAGCACTTGCCAAATCAGTATAGACTGACTATTAACTAGGGATTTACCTTTAATCTATCCTATAATAGTAGTTCACCATTCAATTACATAAGTAGAAAATCTAAAAGCTAATATGGAAAGAGGTTTATTGTGGTTGCCCCTATTGGGTGTGTTTATTTGGCTAAGTTGGGCTGGTTGGAATGAGTATCAAAAGTTGGAAGCTTACCGCGCTTGGGCTGAGTCTTTTGAGAAAGCAAAATATGATATTTATGCGGTATTGGGTCAGAATGGTGAAAGTATAACTTGGGGAAAACCAACGCGCAGTGGCCCGATAAATTTGCAGACTTTTTCTTTACGGGATGTGCGATCGCTACAATTATTAGTTAACAATAAGCCAGTTGATATTGATAACCCGGTAAGTCAGGGTAAGGTTGTTTTGGAGTTTATTTTTTCTGACTCTAAGCATATTCAAGTTCCTTTTACAGATGTTGATTTGGCTGTTAATTGGTGCAAGTTTTTACAGCAAAAATTAGGTGATTAATTAATTAGGTTTTTATTCTGGTTATTGTTGATTTTTTCCCCTGACATTGCGATCGCTGTTTTTAATCTTTTCTTTGATTGAATAAAAGGTCAAGCGTAGGGGCGAGCGCCATCCAATAACTTATGTTTCTATTTTAACATCTACTCCCGGATTTTGACTATCTATCCTCGATTTTTTTTATAGTTTCTGCTGCAGAAGCCGGAAAATTTGTCACTGCCGATATTCCAACAGCTTAAATTAGGGGCATTGATTCATTGGGTTTTTCTTTGTGCTGGAATTGCGATCGCTGTTTGAATCTTTGCTTGATTGAATAAAACATCAAGTGTAGGGGCGAACGCGACCCACTAAACTATGTTCCTAGTTTAACATCTACTCCCAGAATTTGACAATAGATCGTCGGATTTTTTTTACAGTTTCTAAAAACACTTACTAAAGTAGTCGCAGAAGCCGGAACATTTGTCACTCCCGATATTAAAAATGATGTCTAATCTAGAGATATTGCAACTAGACAAAATCTAGCTTTAGGCAGAGAAAAAGAAAATATTCAATTAGCGCAACTAGCAATAATAGTGGTATTAAGTTGGCGCGTTATCTTTAACAATCAGTTATAATGAAGTACCAGGCTCGGCAAATTTTAATCAATGAAAAATTATCAAATCTAAAAAAAGTAGTCAAAGACTATTAATTGTATATTTGTTGATGGTCAGGTTCAATAGGTAGGAAAAATTATTTTTAGAACCACTACTTTCATCTGACAAGTATATTTTTCTCCCCTGACAGGAGTGCACTACGACGTGTGTTTGTCGGCTTGCTCGGGTGCGACCTGGTGGGTAAGAGTTCGGACTTTTGTCATGCCACGGAGGGTCGAACTGCTGCTTTTTAGTCCCTACTCCCTACTGAAAAATGTTACATTAATAGCAAGCACAGGTATTTATTGCTCTATGGGGGTGGTGAGAAACTTTGGTGTATTTATTTGCGGATTTCACTTAGTACCTACATCAAAAATTCAGGACTTAAATAGGATTGCTATATATTGCTAAACTTACCTCGAACAAAAATTATTTCTACTTTATATTAGTATCAAATTTGGTATAGTGAATATTTACAGGACTTACCCTCCAGAGAGTACCTGTAGGGGAAATTTCGGTGCTGAATGTTGTGCTTTGTGCCGAATTGCCTCTACAAAAAACACAATTTATTTATAGATGGGGGTGGGTAAGTCCTGTTTAGTTATTTGTATTTTCTGGAGTGGTTATTATAATGGTAAAAAGTAAAACATGGCTAGAAGGAATTTTGGCGGTTGTCTTAGTATTTTCAGTTGTAACTATTTGGCTGATTAATACCTATCCTGCTCAAGCACAAGAAAATACTGTAAACTACACCCTCACAAACTTAGACTATCGAGATTTTTCTGATAAAGATTTACATGGTGCTTCATTTGCAGGAGCTGAAATGCGGGGAGCAAATTTTCAAGGAGCCAATCTGCAAAGAACAATTATTACTAAAGGGAGCTTTCTTCTGGCTAATTTAAGTGGGGCAGATTTAACTGATAGTTTTGCCGACCGAGTTACTTTCGATGGAGCTGACTTGACTAATGCTATTTTCACAGATGCTATGTTAAGTGGTAGTACTTTTCGTAATGCAGTGGTGACGGGGGCGGATTTTTCTGATGCATTTGTAGATGCTTATCAGGTAAAATTAATGTGCGAACGTGCTTCGGGAGTAAATCCGATTACAGGGGTATCTACTCGTGAAAGTCTAGGTTGTCGATAATTTTTTAGGTTGTAGACAGGGATGAGATTTTGACTTCTTAGAGTTTGTTACTGGAATCTGAAAAAGTAAAAACTGTTAAAAATTATGGTGTCTAGAAAACTTGATTTCTCTATGAAGAATACTCGCAAAACTTCCCTGCGCAACATTTTTATTGTGCCCTTTGTCTTACAAATTTTAACAACATTTGCATTGATTGGCTATCTTTCTTTTAGAAATGGAGAAAAAGCAGTTAATCGATTAGCAACTCAATTGGAAAATGAAATTACAAACCGTGTTGAAGAACATCTCGATCATTACTTAGAATATCCTCACTTAATTATTCAAAGTAATATCGATGCTATTCAACTAGAACAACTAAATACAAAAAATGCCGATACTTTAGCCCTTAATTTCCTAAAACAAGTTCAATTGTTTGACTCTATTACTGCTATTTATTTTGCAGGTGACTATGAAAATGGAGAGTATGCTCAAGGCAGACGAAATATAGATGACACCTTTAATATTAAAGTATTTAAAGATTTCCCCAATCGTGACAATTATCTTGTAGACCAACAAGGTCAGCCCATCCAAAAGTTAGAAACTCAAGCTTTCTATCCGCAAACTAGACCTTGGTATAAAGCGGCAATAAACGTAGGTAAACCAACCTGGAGCGAAATTTATAACTTTGTAGGAGCTGGCGAACTAGGGATTACATTTTCTGCACCTGTGTTTGACAAAACCGGAGAATTCAGGGGTGTAATAGGTGTCGATCTGATTCTGAGTCATATTAGTAATTTTCTCAGGCAACTAGAAATTAGCTCTAATGGTCAAATTTTTCTGTTAGAAACTTCTGGAGATTTGATTGCTACTTCCACATCAGAAAAGCCTTATGTTTTGCCAGAAGCAGGCACAAAACCACAACGACTTAAAGCATTTGCTAGTCAAAACCGATTAACTCAAGCAACTGCAAAATATTTGATGGCAAAAGTAGGCAACCTTTCCGAAATTAAAACAACTGAGGAGTTTGAATTAAAGATGGATGGGAAATCCTATTTTGTTCATATTGCTCCACTCGAACTTCAGGAAGGTTTGGATTGGATAATTGCGATTATTGTGCCTGCTTCTGACGTGATGGGAGAGATTCATGCCAATACACAGACCACTGTTTTACTTTGTATTGCAGCTTTAATTGTAGCAATTGTGGTGGTAATTATCACAGTGCGTTTCGTGACTGCACCAATTCTCCAACTCAATGATGCGGCGAAAGAACTTACTCAAGGCAAATGGGAAAATACTCTCAATATTCAGCGCCATGATGAAGTGGGGGAACTGACAAAATCTTTTAATTGTATGGCAACCCAACTCAAAAATTCTTTTGAAACTCTAGAAGCAAAAAACGAGCAACTCAAACAATTCGATCGCCTCAAAGACGAATTTTTAGCCAACACCTCCCACGAATTGCGCACCCCGTTAAATGGCATTATTGGTATCGGCGAATTTCTCTTAGAAGGCAGCACCGGAAAATTAAATCCAGTCACCACTTCCAACTTAACTACAATGGTTTCTAGCGCTCGTCGTCTGTCGAATCTAGTTAATGACATTCTTGATTTTTCTAAAATCAGACACAACACATTAGAATTACAACTTAAGGCTGTTGATATTAGTGGAGTTGTAGAAGCAGTTGTCACCTTGAATCAATTTTTGGTCAGCAAAAATAAAAATCTGCAATTAGTAGATGCTATTCCGAAAAATTTACCCCTAGTTGGCGCTGATGAAAACCGTTTACAACAAATTTTCTATAACTTAATTGGTAATGCCATCAAATTTACTGAATCTGGTAAAGTCGAAATCTGTGCAGAAGTAATTACTAATAATAGTACCCATTCCTACCCCCAAGCACCTGAGTTAGATTCCCATCAAAACCTAGACCGCTCTAAACAAATGAAAATCGTCGTTTCCGATACTGGTATCGGTATACCTGCCGATAAATTAGAGCGTATATTTGAATCGTTTGAACAAGCAGAAGGCTCAACGGCAAGAAAATACGGCGGTACAGGTTTAGGGTTGACAGTCACCAAACAATTAGTCGAACTCCACGGCGGTCAGATTTGGGTTGAATCTGAAGTTGGTGTCGGCTCCCGTTTTAGCTTTACTTTGCCCATTTCTCAGAAATCTGTACCCGACACCCCCAGTCTTCCTACTCCTACAGTTAACAGTGTTCGTTATCTGATCGATCGAGTCGAAACACCTGCAGAAACCGAACCTAATGAATGTCATCTAGCTGAGGGTGATTTCCACATTTTAATTGTTGATGATGAGGCAATAAATATTCAAGTTCTCAACAACCACTTAAGAGCAAATCACTACAAAGTTACTCAAGCATTAAATGGAAAAGATGCTTTAACTGCTTTGGATAGAGAAGAAAATATAGACCTAATTTTGCTAGATGTGATGATGCCTAATATGTCTGGTTATGAAGTCTGCGCCAAAATCAGAGAAAAATACCCGGCTCAAACTTTGCCGATATTAATGTTAACTGCTAAAAATCAAATAGCCGATTTGGTTATGGGATTCCAATTTGGTGCTAATGATTATCTGACTAAACCTTTTGCTAAAGATGAATTATTAACTCGGATAAAAACTCATATCCAATTATCAAAAATTACGAATGCCTACGGACGTTTTGTACCACATGAATATGTGAAATTGCTATCTAAAGAAAATATTCTGACTGTAAAATTGGGCGACCGTGTTAGTAAGAATATGGCAATTTTCTTTTCTGATATTCGCTCTTTTACTAGCATATCTGAGGAGATGACAGCTCAAGAGACTTTTGCTTTTGTTAATGGTTATTTGCAAGAAGTTGCCCCAGAAATTCGCGGTCGTAATGGTTTGATTATTAAGTTTATGGGAGATGGGATTATGGCAGTATTTCCTGATGGTGCTGATGATGCAGTGGAGGCTGCTATTGCTCAACTTCAGAAATTACAAGAATATAATCAGACTTTACAAGAAATAGGCTTACCTGCGATTAAAATTGGTATAGGTATTCATTGGGGTCATATGATGGTGGGTATAGTTGGAGAAGAAACTCGGATGTCAGGAGATGCACTTTCTGATAATGTTAATTTGACAGCTAGGTTGGAAGGTTTAACTAAATATTATGGAGTTTCTTTATTAATTTCTGAGTCGGCTTTTAATTGTTTAAAAAATCGCCAAAAATATCAGATTAGATTTTTAGACCGGGCATCGGTTAAGGGCAGACATGAACCTCTTGATGTTTATGAAGTGATGGATGGTGAAGTTGATTCTGTGCGAGAATTAAAGTTACAAACTCAGGCAGATTTTGAAAATGGTATAGCGTCTTATCGCTTGGGAGATTTAGTTTCTGCTAAGGGTTATTTCCAGAAAGTTTTAGCAGTTAATTCTTTAGATCAAACAGCTAAACTTTATCTAGAAAGAATTGATAAGTTAACAATAACTGGTGTTCCCGAAAACTGGGATGGAATTTGGGCATTTACTCAAAAGTAATATTGAATAAGGTTTTAGGTTTTAGGTTTTAGGTTTTAGGTTAAAATAGCGGTCAGCATTAGCTATCAATTATCAATTAATCAAGACTTATGCACAGACGCTACCTGTAGGGGCAATTCATGTTTGCGGAGCATTCCGGAGGAAATTGCCCCTACAAAAAACACAATTTATAGATACTTTGCGTAAGTCCTGTTAATAATCAATCAGTGATTAACTATAATTGGATGGGAAATGAAACAACTGATTCAGCAACAAGCAATTCCAGGAATTATCGGCGGGTTAGGGCCACTAGCACATATTGAATTTGAGCGTCGGTTAATTGCCTTCAATGTGGAGCGAGGAGCTACCGGCGATCGCGACCATCCTGTTTGGATTTTAATTAATGCTACAGATATTCCCGACCGCACCCAAAGCTTATTAGGAAATGCGCCAAACTGTAGCCCTTTGCTGACAAAATACGGCAAAATGCTAGAAATGGCAGGGGCTGATTTTTTAGTAGTTACCTGTAACACAGCTCATGGATTTTATCAAGCAGTACAATCTCAGTTAAATATTCCCTGGATTCATCTGATGAATGTAACGGCAGAATTTATTCAAAGTAATTATCCTCAGAGTTGTCGGATTGGTGTTTTGGCAACAACGGGAACATTGCAAGCTAAACTCTACCACAAGAGTTTAAGTGCTTTAGGGTTAACTGTAATTGCACCACCGCTAGATTCCCCGTTACAACAGGATATTATGAATGCAATTTACCATCCCGTTTGGGGAGTTAAAGCTACAGGAATCGAAATATTACCACAGCCAATTTCAATTTTAGATAATGCTATGACATGGTTAGAAAAGCAAGGAACAGAATTAGTCATTGCTGGTTGTACAGAAATATCAGTAGTTTTGAAGCAACTGAGATACAATTCTCTAGCTGATATTGATCCCCTTGATATTCTTGCTCATCAGACTTTAGATTTAGCATTTGGTCATCAAGAAATTCCAACTATTAGACCCAAATAATCTAGTTTCAAATTAGACTTCTAATCTTTGAGGTTCAGAGGTAAATGCTGGTGATTGTTTGTCATTGGAATCAGCGATCGCTGCTGTAGCAGCAATTGCGGTGTGAACAATCCCTACAGTCCTGAAGGGATCGATAATTGGGTCAATGGCAATCAATAGTAACAATACAGCTTCTAGTGGTAAACCCAAGGGTTTTAACACTAAGTCCAATACAGTTAAAGTTACAATTCCTGTTGCTCCTGCTGTTGCCATACCCGCTAAAATTGAAGCAATGATAATAATTAGGCAACTAGATAAGTTTAATTGATTATGATAAAGTTGACTTACAAAAATAGAAGTTGCTGCAAAATAAGCAACGGAACCAAATCGACAAACTGTCATAGCTAAAGGAACTACTAGATTAACTGTTTGTGTATTAAAGTTTAGGGATTCAGCTAAAGCAGAAATAGAAGAAGGTAAGCAAGTAAAACTACTTCTAGTTACCAAAGCTAAAATTGTCGGTTTTTTTAAACTAATTACAACTTGCCATAAAGAACAACCGGCCCTTTGCCAAACAACAAATGTACTAACTAGATAAATAATAAAAAATATTAAAACTGTAATAATTACAAAATTTTTCATAGCAACTAAAACACCAAAACCAGTAGTTGCTATTTGGCTAGCTAAAAGAAAGCACAAACCTATCGGCAAGAATAAAATTATCCAATCAATTAACTTGTTAGATGTTTTAAATACAACTTCTAAAGTATTAAATACATCCTCTTTATTAGATTCTTCGAGGTTTCCCATTGCTGCACCAAAAACAATGGCAAAAAAAAGCGTTCCTAGAGCATTACCCTCACTTAAAGACGCAAAAAGATTTTCTGGGACTAAATTGAATAAAAAAGATATTAAAATTGATTGTTGATTTATGGCATCCCCATTAGGAGATATATCCAAGTCTAATTCTGATTTGTTCACAATTATACCCAAAGTTGTTAAGCTTGAATCATCTAAACTTCCTCCAGGATTAGTTAATGCTGTAACTATCTCTCCAATTATACTTACACCAACCAATCCAATTAAAAATACAATTAAAATACGTTTGATATACTTATTAGCCTCATTACTACTCATCAGTCTGCCTACACTCATCGTTATTGCTGAAAACAATAATGGTAAAACACACATTTTTAATAACCTAAGATACAGTTCTCCATAAGGAGTTAAAGCCTGACTAAGATTCTTTTCATAAATTCCCAAATATAATCCTAGTAAAATTCCAGGAATAAGAGACCATGGATTACCTAACACCTTGATTAATGAATAAAAATTAAATCCATTAAATACTTCGTTCTTAATCATAATAAAAATGATAATTTTTTTATTTTAATTCATAAAGAATTTGGAGAATATTCTATTTCGTTCAAACTTTTCAGAAGAATAACAATTCCGAAAACAACCAGGATAAATTTTAGAATGAGATATTGTTTTTAAAAAATTCATCCATAAGATTGTTCACTTCCACAAGCTAGAGTAAATTTCCAGACATCATCTATATATTATAAACAACTGAGTTTGTCAACTGTGCAAACAAAAATTTTAACATTTTAGATAATCACTATCAACAGATTATACTAAATCGGGCGATCGCTAATATCTTTAAATTGAAACAGTAAGACAAAAGGCGAAATGGTTAAAATAATTGAAAAAAATATCTTTTTAATCAAGTAAAGAATAATTAAATTATTACTCTGTATAAGTTTAAGCATTTTTTTCTCTATTTAGCGACAACTCTAATCTGCTTTAAAATTAGACTTCTAAACTTTGAACTTGAGAGTTAAATCTTGATGATTGCTGATAATCAGCGATCGCTGCTGTCGCTGCAATTCCAGTGTGAACAATTCCCACAGTTCGGAAGGGGTCAATAATTGGGTCAATGGCAATTAATAATACCAGTATTGCTTCTAGTGGTAATCCTAAAGGTTGCAATACTAAATCTAATAAAGTTAAAGTTAAAACTCCTGTCGCTCCTGCTGTTGCCATCCCAGCTAAAGCGGAGGCAATGATAATAATCACAAAACTAGAGAAATTTAATTGATGTTTATAAAGTTGAGCCACAAATACGGAAGTTGTGGCAAAATAAGCTACGGGGCCAAATCGACAAACTGTAATTGCCAGAGGAATGACTAAATTAACTGTTTGTTTGTCAAATTTTAGGAGTTCAGTTAAAGCAGAAATAGAAGAAGGCAAACAGGTAAAACTACTTCTAGTTGCCAAAGCTAAAATTGTCGGCTCTTTTAAACTAATCAAAACTTTCCCCAAAGAGCAATCTGCCTTTTGCCAAATAACAAGTGTACTAACTATATAAATAATAAAAAATATTAAAATTGTAATTATCACAAAATTTTTCATGGCTGCTAAAATACCGAAGCCGGTTGTAGCAATTTGGCTAGCCAAAAGACAGCATAAGCCTATAGGCAGAAACAAAATAATCCAATCAATTAATTTTTTAGATGTTTGAAATACTGTTTCTAAAATATTAAATACATCCTCCTTATAGGATTGTTTTAGATATCCCATAGCCACACCAAAGACAATAGAGAAAAAAAGTGTCTCAAGAGCATTTCCCTCACTTAAAGATGCAAAAATATTCTCAGGAACTAGATTAAACAAAAAAGATATTAAAGTTGTTTCTTCATTAACAACATCTTGAATAATTTTACCACTAAGAGATACCTCCAAATCTAATTCTGATTTGTTAACAATTATGCCTAAAGCTGTTAAGCTTGAATCGTCTAAATTTCCTCCCGGATTCGTGAATGCTGTAAAAAACGCTCCAATTATACTCACGCCAACTAATCCAATTGAAAATACAATTAAAATACGTTTGACATATTTATTAGCTTCATTACTACCTATTAGCCTGCCGACACTCATAGTTATTGCCGAAAATAACAATGGTAAAACACACATTTTTAACAGTTCAAGATACAGATTTCCATAAGGAGTTAAAATCTGAGCAATATTCTTGTGAAAAATCCCCAAATATAATCCTAGTAAAATTCCTGGAACAATAGACCAGGGATTACGCAATATTTTAATTAATGAATAAAAATTAAATTTTTTCTTTTTGGGCATGATCAAGATGATAAAAAATTTTATTTGAATTGAGCCACACTAGATATTTCCAACAACTCAGAATACTCACCCAACAAACTGTTAACAGTATAATCGGTATTAGTAATTTCTAGATATAAATTAACAAACTCTAACAGGTGATTGCTAGACCATGGTACAGCAATTGCGATTGGATCTTGAGTATCTTTAAGGGCAACAGTTTTAAAATTCAAAGCAACATTTGGTTGGTTAAGAATAATCTTTTTTACTTCTAATTCATCTCGGTAAGCTGCTAATATATCTCCTTTGATTGCGCCTTTCACAACATCTTCCCAACTCGGATATTTCACAATTGTAGCCTTAGGAAATTTTTGTTTGGCAAATCCTTCATAGGACGAACCATTAATCACTCCAATCTTTCCTTCAAATTCTCTCAAAAATTCCACCGTATCTTTATTCTTGGCAGCCTTAGTTAATTGTATTCGGTTGAGTAAAAGACTTTGACGCATAGTCAAATAAGGATGAGAAAAAGAAATTATTTTAGCTCTCTTCAAAGTTTGACTAAGTTTGGAAATAGCCAAATCTGCTTGACCTTGAGCAACAACTTCAACTACGTCATTAAAAGTTTTAGCACTGCGATTAATCTCAAGTTTAACCCCTAAACCTTGAGCCAAATCTTTGGCAATTGTAATATCCAATCCTGCCAATTTACCCCTTTCATTTTCAACAAAAAAAGGTGCATTATCATACTCTGTCATGACAACAATTAACTGACCTCGGTCAAGAATTCTTTGTATGTCTGGAGAAAGTGCTTGTGAAAGTTTTTGAGGAAAATTACTGGTACTTCCTTGAAGTAAAGACCAGGTTTCTTCATCAACTGTTCCGGTTCCTTTTAATCCCAAACTGACTTGAAAGTTATAAACAGCTTCCTCAGTTTGTTCTCCATAAACTCCATCAATTGCTCCCGGATAATATCCTTTTTGTTTTAATGTATTTTGTAGCTGGATGACATTATATTCTTGGCTATTTTCAGTTGATTTTGAATCGGAAAGGTTAGCATTCTGAATATTTTCTGTATTCCTTATTTCAGCAATTTTTTCCGTTGATTCGAGGGCAAAAGAATTTGCATAATATTCTGTTTTGATAAAAGTTGTAAGAATAATCACTATTGCTAAAGCAATCAGAGTTAATTTTACTATTAGATATTTTTTTTTGGAGAATTCAGGCATGGGATCGTTCCTAACTCGTAACGATATTGAACAAGACCAGAGGTTTTGATACCTTCTAATCCTAGCCTCGAGAGATCGGCGTAGATTTCCAGATATCATATCTGCTGTTATCATAAACAAGTGAGTTTGTCAATTTTCCGGACAAAATTTTGTAGTTGAGTGTTTTAAATATCCGCTTATAGAGATTTGGACAATTGACGAATTCTGTTTTAATGTATCGTAAGAAAGTAATATCAATTTGATAAATGTTTGCGACAAATTCTTAGAAGTCAGGAGTCAGGAGTCAGGAGTCATAATTTAGCAATCAGGAGGCACGGCTTCATACCATTCCTTTTTGACGTTTTTTATCTATTTATTGTCTATATGGTAGCTATTGAGTGTTTCTTAATCACCAAGGTCAGGCTTGATTTTTAATCTGACATACATCCAAAATCAAGTTCTTTAATCACTCAATTTATGTGTAAAATTATTTGAGCAAATTGGTATAACATCATCTTCGTATAAGCAAGTACACAAAATTAATTACACATTTTTTCAGCCTAAATTCATTACACTTTCAGCATTAAATAGAATTTGGTTAGGTAAAAAAGTTTGTTTAAGTGCTTCATTAGTCATAATTATTTTTTACTTTTAAACCTTACTTCTTTCCTTTTACCGAATAATTAAGGTTTAAAGCTTCTCCTTTAAAAGGGAAAAAGCGGTCGAGGGATGGCGAGGTTTCCTTTCCCTCCGGGACGCTACGCGAACGCTTTTGTCCAATGGACCAAGATCAAAGAAAAAATTTTCCTTTGAGTCAATCTGATAATTTTGAAGGAGAGGTAATTGTTAATTATTAATTATTAATTATTAATTGTTAATTGTTAATTGTTAATTGTTGAACTTCTACCTCCTGCCTTCCTTCCACAAATATTATAAGTATTCAAACGAACATGATATAAATTGGGCATAACCAAAAAAAAATATTTCAGATCATCAAAAAAAACAGCCCCCTCTGCCGAGGAAGGCTGAATTAATTACAACACACAAACCAATATAATAAATAATTAAATAATTAAATAATTAAATAATTAGTTCTTTTATTTATCTATATGTATATACTAGCAGCGATTATCCTATTTTTCTTGACATACTCCCGACGTTGCCCATGGTGCGACAACGCGGGATTCTTCAACCCGCAAAGGAGTTGCAGTTTATACAGAGGTGATGTCCTCCCCCTGTCTCCATTATTAGTATACCATGTTCTGGCTCTCCCATACGGCGCTGAATCGAATATGAAGGCGCGGGACTTCCCGCCAGAAAAGTTAAAGATACGATAAAGATACTGAAGAGTTTTATAAAGATTCTGTGAAGGGACAGCACATTAATGGCTCTTGCCTTGGAAGTTAAGGTCTCTCAGATTTCCTAATTACTATATATTTAAAATAAAAATATTTAAAATAAAATAGCAACCTGCAACAGATTAACTTATGTCCCAACAAACAGTCTGGATAGCAAGGCACGGAAACCGCATTGACTTCGTTAAACCCGAATGGTTTAATACTGCGGAAAGACCCTATGACCCACATTTGTCCGATGATGGTGTCATTCAAGCCAAACAACTAGCAAATCGTTTAGTGGGGGAAAATATCACCCAGATTTTTGCCTCTCCCTTCCTACGAACTGTACAAACTGCTAATGAGGTTGCAGAAATTCTCGATTTACCTCTTAAATTAGATTGGGGTTTGTGTGAATGGCTCAATCCAGATTGGATGCCCGCCATGCCAGAAACCTTACTAAAGGAAGTAATGGCCGAGACCTATGAGAGGGTTGACCTTTCTTATACTACTGGCACTCCCCAATATCCAGAAACCTGGGAAGCTTGCCTCAAACGTACTGGGGAAACATCTCAACGTTTGGCTACAGAGTTTCCCACTGAAAATATTTTATTAGTGGGGCACGGTGCTTCAGTTATTGGCACTGCTGCTGGATTAGTTGGTCAAATTGCTGAGACAGAAGTGAAGGCTTCTCTTTGTTGTTTGGTCAAAATTGTGCGTCAAGAACAACAGTGGGTAATGGAATTAAATGGGGATACTTCCCATCTAGATCATCTAGAAACTGTCGTGAGGTTTGTTTGAATATATAGTGAAAAAGAATGTAGGGACGTTCCATGGAAGGTCTCTACAAGGATTTGATCAAAGGAATATTTATGGCGCTTTTCACTTTAATGGAACACATAACTTCTGCCTTGAAGCCATAGTCTCTGTAGTCTACCTCAATCAAAACTGCTATAATTTACGGAAATGTTTGATTTGTATAAATTTATGCTTTATCTATAAAATCCTTAAGTAAATTCCTGGTTTAACTTTGGTGTGGGGAAACCGCGTGTGGGATATTAGATCAAATCCGTTAGTATCGGATAAATACAGAAACCGGGTTTGTGCTTTGTATCTGTCAGTATTATGGGATATCTAATACTTTCTCCGGTTTCCGATCGGTCTCCAAAGCTAGCGGATTTGATCTTAAACCCAAATATACCTATAGCTTAATCCTAAACTAAAAACTATTAAATTTTATCGGGTGGTGGGTAATAGGGTTGACTAACTGGTTTGGTTACTAAGCCCTGATAAATAAGCAGATTCTCGATTGTTAATTGAATACTTTGAGAATGCCAGAAAAAAATGGTAGAATACTACTATTATATATAAAGTTTGCCAACTATTTCACAAGGATTTTTTCACCTGTGAAAAGTTGCTAATTTTGGTGATAAGGATGTATTTTCAAAATACTATTTGATTCTATGGCAGGACACAGTAAGTGGGCGAATATTAAACGCCAAAAAGCTAGAGTTGATGCTGTTAAAGGCAAAGTTTTCGCTAAGATATCTCGCGAAATAATTGTTGCTGCTCGCAGTGGAGCTGACCCGGCTGGTAATTTTCAGTTGCGCACGGCCATTGACAAAGCCAAAGTAGCAGGCATACCGAATGATAATATCGACCGGGCGATCGCTAAGGGGTCTGGTCAATTTAATGACGGTAATGAATTGGAGGCTATTCGTTATGAGGGTTATGGTGAGGGTGGTATAGCGGTTTTGATTGAAGCTCTTACAGATAATCGCAACCGCACAGCAGCAGACCTCAGAAGTGCTTTTACTAAAAATGGAGGTAATCTTGGTGAGACTGGTTGCGTCAGTTGGATGTTCGATCATAAAGGTGTGGTGACTATTACGGGGTCTGTTGATGAGGATGAATTATTGGAAGCATCTGTTGAGGGTGGAGCTGAATATTATGAGATGATTTCTGAAGATGAATTTGAAGGTGCGGAGGTATTTACTGAAACTACTAATTTGGAAAATCTCTCTCAAGCATTACGAGAAACTGGTTTTAATGTAACTGAGGTCGAGCTTCGGTGGATTTCTAATAATAATGTAGAAGTAACAGATCTGGAGCAGGCACGATCGCTACTCAAATTAATGGATGCTCTTGATGACATTGATGATGTGCAAAATGTCACTGCTAATTTTGATATGGCAAATGAACTTGTTTCTGCTGCTTTAGTTTAGAGTTAATTTTTAGGTAGTAGGTGGTAGGTTGTCTGTGAAAATACTCTAAGTAATGCAGTTTTAACTAGCTATTAGCTTTTAGCATTTCCGTACCGTCAGGCTCCGCAAACAGCTATTAGCTTGTAGGGGCGATTCGCGTTTGCGACAGCATTCCGCAGGAAATTGCCCCTACTGGTGGAAATCCCCGGTTTATAGAAACCGGAAGGTTGAGTCTGGGTAACATTCCCCTTCTAAACGTTTACTGCTGATTGCTGAGTGCTGAGTGCTGACCGCTTTTTTAATTGAGTTGCTCTTTTATCTTTCCACCGTGCCACCTTCCCTTGTCTTCCGACTCTACTCACTCTTCCTATTTTTCCTATTATTTATATAAACGAAAATGACATCATTGCAACTCATCATCGAAGGTTGGCGTTTCTTGCCTCATTCCTACGCGATCGCCAATCAATTCCAACTCCTAGAAATGCTCAACCGATCCCACCTGCAAATTTACCATCGGGATATGCCTTACGTTAGTAAAAGTTGGCAACCAGTCACTGGTTTATTTCCCCCAACCGCAGAAACAGCATTACGCAACATTGCCAGCGCCTCCAACGACCAAGCCGCCAATGCCACATTACGGATGTATGCTCCCTTTAATCTTAGCTCCTCCCCCACCAACCGCACAGCAATATTTGGTTGCACTGAGTGGGGGATCGTCACAAAATCTATTATCAAAGGAATGGGAGTCACTTCCTTTGCAGAAGCTCACGCCAACTCAGATACAATTATTATCACCCCCTCCCATTGGTCGAAAGATGGATTTATTCGCAGTGGGGCTGAAGTTAGTCGAGTTGCTGTTATACCTCTAGGAGTCAACCCCGATATTTATCATCCGTTGCCAAAAGCTGACAGAATAGCCCTTAGAAAAAAAATTGGTATTGATAACTGTTTTGTTTTCCTCAACGTTGGGGTAATGTGCAACAGCAGTCAAGGAGTAGGTCGTTTGCTCAAAGCCTTCGCTACCATTGTTGAGCGTTATCCCGATACCAGACTAATTCTTAAAGGTCGGGATGCTATTTTCCCCTCCAAAGATTCCATTACCAAAGCTGGCAAAGTTGCACTCACTGACGCGGAAATGGAAAAAGTCCGCTCTAGAATAATTTACGTTGGTCAAACTCTTTCGTTTACAGAATTAGCTCAACTTTATCAGGTTGCTGATGCTTATGTATCTCCCTATTTAGCAGAGGGTTTCAACTTGCCCGTTTTGGAGGCAGCAGCTTGTGGTTTGCCTGTAATCTGTACAAAAGGTGGCCCTACAGATGATTTTACTCATCCCGACTTTGCCTTAAAGATTGATAGTACATTCAAGACAAATCAGACCCCCGATGGCGATATCCTCTCATTTTTGGTGCCACAACAAGATCATTTAGTTGAGTTGATGCAAACAGTCATTGAAAACACTTTATTCAGGGAAAAAGCCCGTGAAGTCGGCCCTCATTGGGTAATCCAACATTTTACTTGGAAGCAGGTGGTAGATCAATTATTGGACTTACTAATACCATCTTTGAAGCTCAGTAGACCCACTTTTGAGCCAATCATTCTCTGAACTGTTTATTCTGTGGAAGCTAATTCAAAATGCTACCAGATTCAGGAATGGAAGATTAGAGCCAGATAGTTTCAACCCCTAGATTAAAAATGACCTACCTCGATAAATCTGAGCGATGAAAGTACACCAGCAAAGATTTTTAGCATCTATAAATCGGTATTATTCCATGGTATGAGAGTAGGAAATGCTAAACTATTCTCGAACGGTCTCTCAAATCGCTAACATTAATGACAGAACAATTAGAATTAGCTTCCCAACCAACCACTAAAACTACAAGGGCTATAGTGGCTATTATAGCTGCCCTCATCATCATTGCTTTCATGCCAATCTTCATCCGAGTTAGCGAAAGCGAAATTAGCCCCAATGCCACGGTATTTAATTTCTCTTGGACAGGAACCGTACTCCTTTTGCTATGGAATGGACTGTCGATCCTAAAGTCGAGAGGGTCTGTTAACTCAAAACTCATCGAACAATCCCCTTATACTCCTAAGAACTTGGTACTCTTGCTAGCTATAGGATTATGTAATACAGCTATAGGAATGCTGTGGAGTTGGTCTCTAGTTAAAACTAGCGTTGCTAACTCGGAGCTACTGCATAGTATTACCCCTTTATTTGCGGTCTTGGGAGGAGCCATTTTTCTTGGTCAAAAGTTCGATCGCTCCTTCGTCATTGGAGTAGGAATAGCCCTCACGGGAGCAGTCGTTATTGGACTTGATGACATCTCAATCTCTCCTAGCAAACTAGAAGGAGATGGACTAGCTATACTCTCTGCCATTTTTTGGGCTGTATCTTTACTGATTCAGGAAAAACTGAGGATTCAGTTTAGTGCAACTACTCTCATCCTTTGGTGTTGGGTTCTGAGTAGTCTTTTTATGTTACCCATTATCCTTGTGACTGGCGATCAACTTTTTCCCCATTCTGGGAACAGTTGGTTAAGCACAATTTTTCTTGGTCTGGCGGGAGTTCTGAATATGATTCTAACAGCCTATAGCCTCAAATGGTTATCTTCAGGATTAGTGTCTACTATCCTGCTTCTTAATCCAACTCTGACTGCTATATTGGCTTGGGCGATATTCTCAGAAACCTTAAGTATGCTTAATTTATTGGGGTTTGTTGTAATTTTGTTAGGTATCTACCTAGTTATATCAGGTAAAGGAGGGGTGAAAACGACAGAAGATTGAGTCGTGTCCGCTAGCATTGGTGTAATTAGGGTTTACTGAAAAAGTTTTTTGGTGAGGTGCGCGTAGTCAGTAGTTAGTAGTTAGTAGTCAGTAGTTATATCATGTTCCCCCTCCGGGGGAGCTGCGAATCACGGATAATCAGTTATAAAAAAAATTTCTTCTATTTATACATTGAAACTCTCTTCTCTTCCCTCCTGAATTCTGGATTCTGACTCCTGACTCCTCTCTCGTTATTTATAACTATTCAACCGAACATGATATTAGTAGTCAGTAGTTAGTAGTCAGGAGGAATAGGAATTATATCATCTTTGGTTGAAAACTTAATGCAAGATGTTTGATTCTTCGACCACTTCTCTATTTTTTTTCTGGAAAGCCCTCAAATGCAGCCAGTTTTATTTCTGGTAACTCAGCGAGCTTTTTCAGAATTTCCTGATAGTAGCCAAAGAGGTTTTCGATAGTTTCACTGGCAAACAAATCTGTGCTGTAAATAGCTTTTATTTTGATAGTTTTAGAATCTCGAGAAGGCGTAGAAATATAAGTTTCTAGAGGAATCTCTTTTTCCCACAGTTCGTCCCTGGCTGGCTTTGGTGCAAATTCCCATTCAGGCATCCGGTCAAAATTATTTACAGGAGTACCTATGGTAACGCTTGCTGAGAGGGTCAGTTCTCTCTTACTTTTGACAACTTCAATGACTTTTTGTAAAGGAATTTCCTTATTACAGATTGCTTCGCCGAGTGTTTCTTGCACCCGTTCCAAAAGCTCCAGTCCAGTTTGTTTGTCATCAAGCTCAGAACGCAAAATTACGTCATTGATAAAACAACCGAGCATTTTTTCAATTTCAGGAGTGCTTCGATTGCCAATGGTTGTCACCACTAGAATTTCCCTGTTCCCGCTCCATTTGAACAACAGAAGTTTCAGAGCTGCGATGATGATGACAGAGATAGTGACTTTTTGGGAAATACTTAGGTTTTTGAGCGAGGCGACAAGATTTTCTTTCAGCACTAGAGAATAAGAAGAAGCGCGGCTGCTGTTAAGATTTGGCTTAGGTTGTTTCGCTGGTAAACTTTCAAGCTGTTGTACAGGAGCAACCAGTTTTTGAATCCAATAATCTAGCTGTTTTTTCAGTCTCTCTTCATTAAATTGCTGCCGCTGCCAAAGAGTAAAGTCAGCGTACTGTAATCGCACTTCCGCTAGGGGTGAAGGTAAGCCATTTGAGAAAGCGTTATAAAGCGTTTCTAACTCTTGGAGAAAGATGCCAATCGATCGGCCATCCGTAATCATGTGGTGCATGAGTATTAACAGCCAATGTTCTTCAGGAGATAACTGCAATAAAGTTGCTTTAATTAACGGACCAGAAGCTAGATGGAAATGATGCTTCATCTCTTGCTCGGAAACCTTTAGAGCTTCAGCTTCTCGCTCTGCGGTCGTCGGTAAGTCTTGCAGGTTTACTATTTTTAAAGATAGGGTTAGTTCTGGAGCGATCGCCTGCACGGGTTGACCGTCAACAACAGAAAAGGTAGTACGCATAATTTCGTGACATCGGATAATTTCGTTGATGCTTCCCTCCAACACTTCTGAAGAAAGTTTTCCAGCAAACCGTAAATTAATATTAGTGTTGCAAACGCAACTATCAGGATTCAATTGTTGAACATACCAGATATACTCTTGCGCGAAAGACAGCGGTATGTTTTTGTCTCCCGTGGTGAGGAGAATAAGTGGTAGGCTGTCAGAGCCAGTAACCCTGGAAGATTGCTCCTGTAACTCAATTTTGCCTACAGTTTCTACGATCTTACTCAGGAAAGCGATGGTAGGTGCTTCAATTAATTGGTGTAGAGAGACTTCAATAGAAAAGGCTTGCTGAATGCGAGAGATAATTTGGGTTGCCAGTAGGGAGTTTCCTCCCAATTCAAAGAAATTATCATTAATACTTACCTGTTGGCATCCTAAGACTTCAGCCCAGATAGCAGCCAATTTTGCTTCAGTAGGAGTTCGCGGTGCAACCAGTTCCAGTTCTAGAAGCGGAGGGGCTTGATCGGGAGCGGGTAAGGCGTGGCGGTCTATTTTTCCGTTGGGTGTCAGAGGCATTTCGTCGAGAACGACAAATGCTGAGGGCATCATATAATCCGGCAGTTTGTCTTGGAGAAAACGGCGCAACTGACGGATTAATTGACGTATAGGTTGACTGTATGGTTGATTGGCGTTAGCGCTCCCATGACGTAAGTTATCGGTAGAAGAATAGGGAACAATGTATGCAACTAAGCGTTTTTTTTCGCTCGTATCTTTTCTTGCCGTAATAGCAGCTTGTTTCACCATTGGGTGTTGGCTGAGGGTTGCTTCAATTTCTCCTACTTCGATGCGGAAACCTCGGATTTTTAGTTGGTTGTCTATGCGCTCCAAGTATTTTATATTGCCGTCAGGAAGGTAGCAAGCTAAATCTCCTGTTTTATATAGACGGGAGTTAGGTTGAGTGCTAAATGGGTTGGGAATAAATTTTTCTGCGGTCAGTTTTGGTCTATTTAGGTATCCTCGTGCCAGACCCACACCGCCAACGTGGAGTTCTCCGGATTGTCCAATGGGGACGGGTTCGAGATTGCGATCGAGAATATAAATTTGAGTATTCGCAATTGGTCGTCCGATCGCGATCTGGCTTTCACCGGATTTGACCTGAGAGAGGGTTGCCCAAACGGTAATCTCTGTCGGGCCATACAAGTTCCAGACAGAGGCGCATTTTTCTAACAGGCGATCGGCTAAATCTCTGCTCAAACTCTCCCCACCGCAAAGGATTTTCAGTTGACTGCTTCCTTGCCAGGCACTTTCTAGCAGCATTCGCCAAGTAGAAGGAGTGGCTTGCATCACAGTTGGGTTGAATTCATCTATCAATTTCATCAACTCCTTGGCATCCCTACCTACTTCGCGACTGACTAAGATGCAACGAGCACCAGTAATTAGCGACAGGTAAATTTCCAGAACTGAAATATCGAACGATATTGTGGTGATGGCGATTAGGGAATCGCCATCGCTAAAACCCGGATAAGTGGCGATCGAATGTAATAAGTTAACGACTGAAGTATGGGCAATCTGTACTCCTTTTGGTTTGCCAGTAGAGCCTGAAGTGTAGATAATATATGCTAAATTTTTCGGATTAATTTCCGACTGGGGATTTGCCCGATTGTTTTGAACGATGCTTTCCCAATCGCTATCAAGACAAACCAGGGATAGATTTTGCTTCTGTGTTGCTTGGGTGGCGAAATTAAGTTGCCCTGCGACCAGAAATTTTTGAGTGACTACGATTGACAGCTCGGCATCTTGGATCATATAAGCGATACGATCGCGTGGATAGCTTGGGTCCAAAGGAATGTAAGCCCCACCTGCTTTGAGAATACCCAATAATCCCATCACCATTTCGATAGAACGCTCCACGCAAATCCCCACCAATACCTCTGGCCCGACTCCTAAACTTTGCAAGTAGCGGGCAAGTTGATTTGCTCGTTCGTTCAACTCCCAATAGGTAATTTTTTCGCTCTCAAACACGACCGCCACAGCATCGGGGGTACGCTCCACTTGCTCCTCAAATAACTGATGGATGCACTTATCCTGGGGATAGTCTGTCTGAGTATTGTTCCACTCCACGAGCAGTTGGTAGCGCTCTTCTGGGGACAGTAAATTCAGGCGAGCAATAGGTTGGGTCTGGTCGGTAGCAATGGCACTGGTAAAAATGGCAAACTGGCGTTGCATTCTGGCGATGCTCTGAGAATCTAATATTTCAGAATCGTATAACCAAAGGCATTCTGTTCCCTCTTCCAACAACTCTAATGGTTAGGGAACTCTCAGACTCAAAAGATAGAATTTCGCCATCGCCTAATTTCCCCACCCGTTCCACCACAACCGAGAAGGGATGAATTTTCTCCAGTTCTGGATATCGGGTAACAATATCCCGTCCATAAGTTTTGTGCTGTCGGATTGTGTCGAGTTCTTTGAGGACTGTATTGAGAACCGCTTCAAAGCTTTGTTTCGGATCTATATCTATGCGTAAAGGTATTGAAGAGGCAAAAAAGCCTTCTAGGCTCACCCACTCTCTTTCCCGCACATCTCTGTAGCCAATATCAAAACGTTCCGTTGCTCCTATCCGAGACAAATAAGCCACAAAAGCAGCCAATAGGAAGTCTACTACGCTCCAGGTTTTTTGACCCCGTTCCAAGAAAGCTAACACTTCCTCCGGCAAAGACATCTTTAGGCTCTCGTAACATCTGGGCTGGCCTGAGACTTTACCAACAGTTGCATAGGGGAGCGAGACAGTTTCCAATTTTGCCAGCCTCTTAAGCCAGAATGCCTCATGCTGGCAAATTTCGCGATCGCATTGAGATAGATGGGCCGCCACTTCTGGCCACAGGTCTGCTACACGATATCCTTCATACAGTCCAAACTTGGCGACGACTTCAGAAATGGCTAGGTTTTGACCGTCGATGCTTAGCAGCTTCGGTAAGGCAACTTCATAACTCGCCGTGGAAATCTGGAGCGTTGGGGTGATGCGGGTAATAGTTCCAGGAGGAGTAGAAGATAAGGAATTCAGAACCTGGATTTCCGGTACAATCAGAAATTGTTTGCCGATCGCCAGCTTGGGCATTCCCAAGGGATTAGGATAGGCTCCAAAAGAAATGGATCTGATGAAGGCATCGATCTCCTCAGCACGACGGTTCCAGGAAATAACGCATCCTGCCTCCGGTCTGCGATCGCGTCCGAAATAGCTGCCCTCGTCCAGCTTTTGTTTTCGTGGAGAAACTCCACCTCTCGATAGCTCCTCAATTAACTGCCTAAAGGTATCGATCGTCCTCTCATAGCATTTTCCATTCAGACTCAAAGCGGTTTCTCTGGGAGCGATGTCAAACTCAACTTGTTTGAGAATATCTCCTGCATCTACTCTATCGGTCATCAGATGCCAAGTAATTCCATGAGTTTTTTCTCCCTGCATTAATGCCCATGAAGTTGCATGAACTCCCGCGTATTTTGGCAACAGAGAATCGTGGTAATTGATAGCACCAAATCGTGGCAACTCTAAGACTTTTTTTTTGAGGATGTAAAAATTGACAATGCTAAATAAATAATCAAACGGTTGCTTGCTTAAAAATTTTGGAATTTCGATGGATGGTCGCTCTGGCTTTAGATGAGGTATCTTTTGTTCTTTTGCCCAGGCGACAATTGATGAATCTGAGGAGACGACTCCGGCAATTTGGTGACCGCTAGCTAAAATAATTTCGGCACATTGGATGGGTAAAGTTCCCTGGCCAATGATAAAACAGTTAAAGGTTTTTGCTCTAAGTTCTCCTGTCATTTTCCCCTCTGTATTTATCTGTTTCCTTATGGGTTTAATACCCACGCGCGTGATAAGCAGTGCAAATTTGATAAGTGGGGTGAGAATCCCCATCAACCCAAATCTTCTGTACGTCGCCAATCTGACGGCTCCCCTACCTGACTCCGGTCCTCCTGACTCCTTCTTCAATCATTATCTATAAACATACATTCTGCATTTCAATAATGAACAGGACTTACGCAGGAACTCTAACCTTTAATTGTAACGGACTTTACACCACATTTAGTGTATAATAAGATTTTTTGTGTAAGTCGTGATGTATTAAGATTGCAGTAAGAAAATCAAGCCCATTTCATTTTAAAAGGAAAAAGGAAAAAGGAAAAAGAGTTAAAATCCAAGTTCTACAATCACCTAGTTGATTTTCTCAATTTTAACGGCTGCATAGGGGCGAGGATTGTCTGTCTAATTCAGGTTTTATGACGTGAAAGCTTTTACTGTCAAAGGTTATAGCCTAATTTAACTCTTTTTCTCCTCTAAGTTTCATTAAGCAACCTTCAAAATCCTTGACAGTTTAGTGAAGAAAGTGTTAATAATTTAGGTTTTTTTTTCTGTGGGGGGTAAATACATATCGGGAAAACTTATCTAAAGTTCATCAAACTTACTCATAATTATAGCTGTTAAACTAAAATGAGTAAGTTTTTTTAGTTGTCTATCCATTAAGTCGTTATCAGCTACAATTAAGGTATGAAGCTAGTTGAACGTCATGTTATTACCAAATCACATCATTTGTGGTCAGCTTGTGACCACAAGGCTTTTTTGTCAAAAAATCT
>JBARXI010000553.1:0-23034 GCA_049647275.1 Microcoleaceae cyanobacterium | reverse complement strand
TTTATGGCTGATGATTTGGCTGTCGTCTCAGTTAAATCCAGATGATTGACAGATGTATAAATACTTAGCAACCTACTGATGTTTTGTGCTACTTTTTATCTGACAAATTGACCTGCCGAATGTGAGTTATAAGTAATAAACAATCAAGTAACTTACGGTAAGTAAAAACCTATATATATCAATACTTTTACCCCAGTTTTTAGACTAACTTACGGTATTTACGGTCACGATTATTTCTGTTTTAATTATGATTAGAGATTTGATAGATTTTCTACCAGGGTCAAAACATCAGAGGAGTAGAGCAAAAAGCGAGTTCTTTCTACCTTTTTGATAGACTATTGATAGAAAAATCGCCCTAAAAAGCTGCAACCCATTTAAAACAAAGCAAACAAAAAACAACCCATGGTTTCTGTTATTTACTCAGATGAATTCCTCCAACACAAAACTGGTATGTTACATCCAGAGCGACCAGAACGTTTAATTGCGATCGTAGAAGCTCTCAAAACTTTTCCTGGCAATGACCAATTAAAGTGGCACTCACCCACCTCTGTACAACAGCGCCATTCATCATTGATGACACTCTTAGAAAAAGTTCACTCTCGCAATTACGTTGAAACATTAGCAGAAATAGCTAACCGGGGTGGTGGTAACTTAGATATGGATACACCAGTTTCTGCTAAAAGTTATGATGTGGCATTGTTGGCAGTGAGTGCTTGGTTAGATGGAGTAGATTTAGTGTTGGCAAATGCAAATCCTGCTTTTGTCTTAGCTAGACCCCCAGGGCATCATGCTGAAAGTAAGCAAGGGATGGGATTTTGCCTGTTTTCTAATGCAGCGATCGCAGCTCATTACGCCTTGGAAAAACCAGAAATTAATAAAGTTGCCATTCTTGACTGGGATGTGCATCATGGTAATGGCACTCAGGAAATCGTAGAAACAAACAAAAATATAGCCTACTGCTCCCTTCATCAATCTCCCTGCTATCCCGGAACAGGATCTGCTGAAGAAAATGGTTGCTACAATAACGTACTGAATTTACCCATGTCACCAGGTAGCACAATGGCTATTTATCAACCCACATTCGAGCAAAAAGTCATACCATTTTTATCAAACTTTCAACCAGATTTATTAATTGTTAGCGCTGGCTATGATGCCAACCATGACGACCCATTAGCAGGTATTTCGCTACATCCAGAAGACTATGGAATATTTACAGAGTATTGTTTGCGAATAACTCGCAATATCTTATTTGGTTTAGAGGGTGGTTATGACCTACCAAGTTTATCTCAGTCAGTAGTAGCGACAATTGAACATTGTTTATAGAAGCCATTTGGTATCTTTGTCAATATTGAATTTTTTTAGCTAGGAGTCACCGAGTCTGGAGACAGAAGTCAGGAGATAAGAGGGAAGATGCGGGGAGAGGCAATACAGAAAAATTCAACAAACAAAGCAGATTTTTTCTCAAAATTGATGCTGAAAAGACTTGAATATGCCAATTATATATATCTCAAATGGGTTCTATAGGAGGCATCAACCACAAACAAACAAAAATATACTCATAACTTATGCACCCATTCTGGCGTTATATGCTCTTTTGTTCTGGTTTAAGGTGCGTTGCAATATACGCTGCAAGTATACTTGCTATAGAACATTATTTATAGGTGATAACAATCACAAATAAACAAAAACATACTCACATCTACAGATGAAATTAACTACTAATTGACTTGACAACAATTATGACTCTCCATTACTGAAATCATTACGTTTATAGGAGACATCAACCACAAAAAAAACAAAAATATACTCATAAGTTACCGAATAATTAAGGTAAAAAGCCTCTTCTTTTAAGAAGAAAAAGTCAACATTTTTTTCAATGGTGCCCGGCGACGGATTGTTAAATACCTTTGAGAGCTTATCTTTTAGCCGTCTAACACACCCGACAATAATTAACTAAAATGGTGCCCGGCGACGGATTGTTAAATACCTTTGAGAGCTTATCTTTTAGCCGTCTAACTCACCCTACAATAATGAACTGGCGTAATCCGCTATTTTGTTGTGGTTTAAGGTGCGTTGCAATATACGCTGCAAGTATAGTTGCTATGGAACATTATTTATAGGTGACATCAATCACAAACAAACAAAAACATACTCACATGTACAGATGATATTAACTACCAATTGAGTTGACAACAATTATTACTCTCCATTACTGAAATCACCACCTGGAATTCCCCAAAGCCTCATAATAAAAAGGCAAATTTTTTCAATAATTGGTTAACTCAATTTACAAAATGTTAATGAAAATATCATCAAAACAGATATTAGAAGAGCTATTTACTCAAGTGATATGCTCCCGTGTCCTTACTCGCCATCAACGCTACCAGATTCAGCAAGTAATATTATATGCTAGTCCTCTCAATGATGATGAACACGCCATCATTAACAGATTATTTTATAACATCCGTCGAGGATGGGTAAAAATTGTTGATTAAAATTCTCCTTACTTTTGCCTCTGTTGGATGCCATATTAGTAATAAGATACTACAATTATTATGGGAAAACCTTATATTTACCAATAATTATGGCACCAGCAGTATTAATAGAGAACTTTCAAAAACGTTATGGTTCGGTTGAAGCCGTTAAAAATGTTTCCTTTAACATAGAACCCGGAGAAATATTCGGTTTACTGGGCCCCAACGGAGCAGGCAAAACAACTACACTGCGAGCTTTATGTACTCTAATTACACCAGATGCTGGACGCTTAGAAGTATCAGGTATTTCAGTAATTGACCAACCGAGAATAGCCAGACAACGCCTTGGCTACGTTGCCCAAGAAGTGGCCCTAGACAAAGTATTAACAGGCCGAGAACTACTACAGCTTCAAGCAGCAATTTATCATATCCCTGGTAAATTGGCCAAAGAAAGAATTGAAAAAGTTATTCGCCTACTAGATATCCAAGATTGGGCGGACAAAAAAACAGGTACTTATTCTGGTGGTATCCGCAAACGTCTCGACTTAGCTGCAGGTTTGCTCCACCAACCAGACGTTTTAGTTTTAGATGAGCCGACAGTGGGTTTAGATATTGACAGTCGTGTGGCAGTGTGGGATTTTTTGCGTCAGTTGCGAGAGGGTGGCACAACAGTTTTGATTACCAGTCACTATCTTGAAGAAGTTGATGCTTTAGCAGATAGGGTAGCCATCATTGACAAAGGCGTGGTAATAGCAACTGGCACTCCTTCCGAACTTAAGGACCGGGTAGGAGGCGATCGTATTACTCTGCGAATTAGAGAATTTTCCCCCACTGAAGAAGCAGAAAAAGCCAAAGCATTACTCGAACCCTTACCAATAGTTCAAGAAGTGATTATCAACACTGCCCAAGGCAACTCTTTAAACCTAGTTGTCACACCCCAGAATGATGCTTTGATGCAAATTCAACAATCATTGCAGGCAGCAGGCTTACCCATTTTTGGTATTGCCCAAGCGCGACCTAGTTTAGATGATGTTTATCTAGCAGCCACAGGTAAAACTTTGATGGATGCAGAATTAGCGGCGGCGGGAAGTCGTGACTTGAAGGCAGAGAAAAAACAAAGTATGCGATAAAAACTTCTAAATTGCCCTTGCCTGAAAGTAGTGAGCAAGGGCTAACTACTGAAATCAAATAGTTACTTAATATAGCACTACGCATTAAGGGCGCGGACATTCCTCTGTTGCCTTTGAACCTATACTTATTGTCCTAACTAAAAAACGTACTGCTATACAATGTTCGGAGCGTGAGCGTTCGATAAAATTATTAGATTTACAGTAAGGCTCCGAACAGCTCCTAATGCTGTAGTAGGGGCAGGTTTATCCAAATATACCCAAATACTGGAATTTGATCGTATTGAAGAAGGCAGCTATGCTGTTTGCGCAGCATTCCGTAGGAAAGGCGTGATGTGAAAATTGCGGGGATTCGCTCCCCAAAACAATTTTGAGCACCGCGGGTGACGGTGGGGTATTAAACCCATAAGGGAAAAGATAATCTTGGCATCAAACCTACCCTGAAAAAAGTCAAAAAAGATGTGTTGTTCGAGGGCTAAGGAGTGGGAACAGAATAAGTCCGGAGAATATTAATTAAACTGCTGAAGTTAGCAAAGTGCAAACAAGCTATTTCCGGTCTTATTTAATTCACACTCCTTAACTACTGAAACACCAGAAATCAAGTGTTATGATTGAACAATCAATACTGAACATTTAGCACGATGAATTACATAAGTGCTAACACTACCGACGACCAGTTCACTCAAAACAGAATGTCCTCTTCTCCCCATAACTATTAGTTCAGCATCCCATTCCTGCGCTGCTTTGCATATTTGCTTACCGGGTACACCTTGTACTTGGATAAATTCAGTATTTACTCCGGCTGCTATCGCTTCCTCAGTGCGTGATTTCAAGGTTTCTTGGCATTTTTCCTGAAAATCTTCCCATTTTTGGCGATATTCTGCCATCAATTCTTTGTTAAACTCCCGCGAAACTACTTTAAAATTAATCGGGCTATCTTCCTCTTCTTCTGATAAAACGTGCAGGAGCTTTAAGTAAGAGTTGTTGAGTTTTGCTAAGTTTAGAGCTGTAGCAAATACACGATCGCCACGGGGCGATGTGTCCATTGCTGCTAAAATTTTTTGATACATAATCTCTGAAAATTTGTTATTTTACGCTGTACTTAACTGTACTTATGATTTATTGTATCTGAATTATGAAATATTGTGCATACTTTACTACTTGTGTTACTATAAAAAAATTATTGTTTGGGATATACTAAACTTTTATTTAGCTAAAATCTAGCTAAAATGTAGCCAAAATTTAATTTAAAATTACTACCTAATCAGTCAGAAAATTAGATGAGATAAGCCTAAAAAAAATATTTTTTTTTAGGCTTGAGAACTAGTGAAAATTGAGGAAAAAGAAATCGCCACAGGGTACAGAATTCAAATATTTAATAAATACTCAATGAATCTGGCTGATGGAAAAAAAGCTAATCCTGTACGACATGAACAGAACAATGAGCACGGTGAATAACATAATTACTTACACTACCTAATACTAGTTCACTCAAAACAGAATGTCCGCGCCGTCCCATTACAATTAAATTAGCATTCCATTGTTCAGCTAGTTTGCAGATTTCTCGACCAGGGGTACCTCTGACTTGAGTAAATTCAGTATTGAACCCCGCTGCCTTGGCTAAATCTACTTTAGAGTGCAACATCTGTAAGCATTCTTGCTCAAACTTTTGCCAAAGTTGATGATATTCTTTAATCATCTCTGGATCGTAGCCAATATTCATGGGCCAAAAAATCACGGGACTTTCCTCTGCTTCTTCGGAAAGCACATGAACTAGCATCAGATTTGAGTTACCCATTTTTGCTAATTCTAGAGCTGTTTCAAACACGCGATCGCCCATAGCAGATGTATCCATTGCAACAAAAATTTTTTCATACATAATCATTAATTAATACTCCCTATTTTTTTTCATATCTACTTATATTGTATAAAATTACCAAAGTTATCTAACAGTTAAACAACTCAAAAATTATGAATCTTAATATCTTACCAGGTAATAGTTTTCCCATTGGGGCGACAGTCTCCAAAGACCCAGAAGGAGTAAATTTTTCCATTTATTCTAAAAATGCCACAGCAATAGAATTACTACTATTTGATGAACCCCAGGCAGCTAAACCAGAGCGAGTAATTTTACTAGACCCCAAACAACACAGAACCCATCATTACTGGCACGCTTTTATTCCAGATATTGGGGCAGGGCAAATATATGCTTACCGAGCTTATGGACCTTTTAACCCAGAAAAAGGTCATCGCTTTGACGGTACAAAAGTTTTGCTTGACCCTTATGCGCGGGTAGTAGTGGGACAAGAAAAATATAGTCGTGAAGCCGCTACAGGTTTTGGCGATAACTGCGCCTACGCTCTCAAAGGAGTGGTAGTCGATCCAACTACCTATGACTGGGAAGATGATGTACCTCTAAATATCCCCTACGCCACCACAGTTATCTATGAAATGCACGTTGGGGGATTTACTCGTAACCCTAACTCTGGCCTTGCGCCAGAAAAGCGCGGTACTTTTGCCGGACTAATTGAAAAAATTCCCTACCTGAAAAAATTGGGAATAACTGCTGTAGAATTATTACCCGTACAGCAATTTGACGAACAAGATGTGCGCGAACCCCTAATCAATTATTGGGGTTATAGCCCGATCGCCTTTTTTAGTCCTCATCACAGTTATAGTTCTCGCAAAGATATCTTAGGACCGATGGATGAGTTCCGAGATATGGTTAAAGCTTTGCATCATGCAGGAATAGAAGTAATTTTAGATGTGGTGTTTAATCACACTGCTGAAGGTAACGAAAACGGACCGACAGTTTCTTTCCGGGGCCTGGAAAATTCGGCTTATTACATTCTCGAAGCAGATAATTCCAGTTACTACAGTAACTATAGCGGTTGTGGCAATACTTTTAATACGAATAATCCTTTTGTACATCGCTTCATTGTTGACTGTCTTTGTTATTGGGTGGGAGAAATGCACGTTGATGGGTTCCGGTTTGACTTGGCATCTGTAATGTCTCGCAGTATGACAGGCGACCCTTTAGAAGACCCACCCGTGTTGTGGGCAATTGAATCTGACCCTGTTTTGGCAGGAGCAAAAATTATTGCCGAAGCTTGGGATGCTGCCGGACTTTATCAGGTGGGTTCCTTTATTGGCGATCGCTTTGCTGAATGGAACGGACCCTATCGCGATGATATTCGTCAGTTTGTCAAAAGCGACCCGCAGTCAGTTAATAATTTAGCAGCTAGAATTATGGGCAGTCCCGATATTTATCCACAGCCCGATCGCGAACCAAATCATAGTATTAATTTTATTACTTGCCATGACGGTTTTACGATGAATGATTTGGTTTCTTATAATGAGAAACATAATGAAGCTAACTGTGAAGATAATCGCGATGGAGCTAATGATAATTCTAGCTGGAATTGTGGGATTGAAGGGCTGACGGATGACCAGAAAATTGAAGCATTACGACTTCGACAAATTAAGAATTTTTTCACTATATTATTCTTCTCCCAGGGTACACCAATGATGTTAATGGGGGATGAAGTTAGGCGAACTCAACTTGGTAATAATAATGGTTATTGTCAGAATAATGAACTGAGTTGGTTTGACTGGGAGCAAATTGAGAAACAGACTGATTTATTACGATTTGTCAGAGGGATTATTAATTTTACCCAAGAGTTAGAAATTATGCAGGTAGATAAGGTTTTAGCTACTGTTGATTCGGGTACGCCAGACTCAACAGTAGCTAAAGATGAAGAAATAATTGACCCCAATGAAGTACCTAATATTAGTTGGCATGGAGTAGGTTTAGATAGACCTGATTGGTGGAAACATTCTCGCAGTTTAGCTTTTAGTTTAAAGCATCCAGAAAGTGGTGAATATTTTCATATTATGTTTAATGCTTATTGGAAACCCATGATATTTGAATTACCACATCTTCAAATCGGTAAAAATTGGCATTTAATTATTAATACGGCTTTACCTTCTCCTAATGATTTTAATACTCTAGAAACAGCCACAAAAGTTATTGGTATTAAATATCGGATTGAAGCGCGGGCTGCTGTTGTTTTGATGACAAAAATGTGTTAGGTGTTTGGGTGGAAGTAGGTAGGGAAATTAGTTCGTAGTTGTTGTGCTAAAGCGCTAAAGATATATTAGACATCTCCAGAAAATAAACTTGCCCTTTATTTGCGATAAACTAGAGTCTAATAACTCAAAAAATCATTTTCCGTGTTTTTTTTCTAAAAACATCTTCTATCATGTCCGGTTGAATAGTTGTAATAAACGGTAATAGGGAACAGGGAACAGGGAACACCGGAGCTGGGAACAGGGAACAGGAAACACCGGAGCTGGGAATAGGGAGGAAAAATAAAGATAAAGGAGAATAGGAAACAGAAAGTTTTTTTATACCTAATTATCCGGACATAATATTCCCTATTCCCTACTTTTACAAAAAGTCTATATCTTTTTTGGAGATGTCTATTAGAGATATATTAGGAAGCTAAAGCACAACTACAAACAAAGCCTCGCTAAACCGTAAGTTATACCAGATGTCAATATTTCCTATTCATTGTTGACGAAATTGGGTTGATATGAAAATATTACCTTTGTAGGATTAGCGGAAAAATTACCGATGGTGACAAAAGAAGAAAGCGATCGCTTCTTAACTTCTTGGAACGATACTGCTGTGGAGTATCCCCAGGAAAAGTGTATCCACCAGTTATTTGAACAACAGGTAAAAAAGACTCCAAACTCGGTGGCGGTAGTGTTTGAAGAACAACAGCTAACCTACCGGGAGTTGAACGGCAAAGCTAATCAACTCGCCCGCCACTTACAAGGGTTGGGGGTAAGGCCAGAAGTGCTAGTGGGTCTTTGCATCGATCGCTCTTTGGACATGGTTATCGCTATGTTGGGAATCTTGAAGGCAGGTGGCGCTTATGTGCCGTTAGACCCAGCTTATCCGACAGAGCGTTTAGCTTTCATGGTCGAAGATGCGGGTTTGTCAATTGTAGTTACTCAAGAAAAACTGGCGACAAAATTGCTGGAGTTGACAACGCTGGCAACTTCTTCTCAGATGGTTAGCTTAGACAAAGACCGGGAAAATATATCGCAACAGAGTCCAGAAAATCTAGACAGTAAGCTAAGTTCTGAAAGTTTGGCATACATCATCTATACGTCGGGTTCTACTGGAAAGCCTAAAGGAGTGCAAATTGCCCACAAGTCTGTAGTGAACTTATTACAGGCGATCGCTACTTGTCCGGGCCTTGGTGCTGGCGATACAATGTTAGCTGTCACTACTATATCATTTGACGTTTCAGTTCCCGAAATATACGGAGTATTAACCATTGGAGGTCGCGTCGTCTTAGCTAGTCGAGAAGTGGCCAAAGACCCAGAACAATTAATGGAGTTGCTAGCATCCTACGCTACGGTAATGTCAGCAACTCCAGCAACTTGGCGAATGCTGCTAGATGCTGGTTGGCAAGGTAGTCAAAATCTGAAAATTATTTCTACTGGAGAGAAGTTATCAAGGCAGTTAGCAGACAAGTTATTAGAAAAATGTGACTCCCTCTGGAATCTATACGGACCGACAGAAATTACCGTTTGGGCAACTATCTACGAGGTTAAACCCGGTGAAGGAGCAGTAGCGATCGGGCGACCAATTGCTAATACTCAAACTTATATTCTCGATCCGGATCGGAAACAAGTACCTATTGGCGAACCCGGAGAATTGCACATTGGTGGTGCAGGTTTAGCAAAAGGATACCTTAGTAGACCAGAACTAACCGCAGAAAAATTTATTCCTAACCCATTTAGCGCTGAACCGAACTCCCGTCTCTACAAAACTGGAGATAAGGCACGCTACCTTGACGACGGCAACATTGAATACCTGGGACGCATCGACCATCAAGTCAAAATTCGCGGTTATCGCATCGAACTTGGGGAAATTGAGGCAACTCTGAGCAAACATCCTGATGTTAAGCAAACTGTGGTTACTGCACGGGAAGATATTCCGAACCAAAAACGCTTGGTTGCCTACCTAGTTCCCGGTTCCGAAGCAGATACAGAAAATGTAGCCAAGCAAACTGAACAATGGCAAAAAATCTGGGATGAAGCTTATATTCAGCCAGATAATGAGCAAGACGGGAGTTTTCATATCGGTGGTTGGAACGATAGTTATACGGGGAAAGACCTCGACCCCGAACAAGTGCGAGAGTGGGTAGAGCATACCGTAGAGAGGATTCTATCTTTACAACCCAAGCGACTGTTAGAAATCGGGTGTGGGACAGGTTTGCTATTGTTTCGGATGGCTTCTCAATGTCAACATTACTACGCTACGGACCTTTCTGGGGAAGCAATTCGCTACCTAGAAAGACAAATTGGTAATAGTGAGTTAGCATCCTCAGTAGTTCTGCGTCAGACACCTGCGGATGGGTTAGGAGAAATTGTCAATGAACCTTTTGATACAGCTATCTCCAACTCAGTGATTCAGTTTTTTCCCAGTATTGAATATCTAGTTCAGGTTATAGAAACAGCGGTACAGTTAGTCGAACCTGGAGGTCAAATTTTTCTGGGAGATATACTGAGTTTGCCTTTGTTGGAAGCATTTCATACGTCGGTGCAGTTATATCAAGCTCCTGCTTCTATTTCTATATCGGAATTACGGCAACGGATAGCTTCGCGCTTATCCAGAGAACAACGACTAATTATTGACCCCGAATTTTTTATTGCCCTCAAAGCGCATTTACCTCAAATTAGTCATGTAGAAATTCAACTCAAGCGTGGGCATTATCAAAATGAATTGACTCGCTTCCGTTACGATGTGGTTCTCCATTTAGGGAAAAAAGTCTGTTCTCCAACAACTTCCCCCGTATTTCTTAACTGGCAGGAAAATCCCCCCCTAACCCCCCCTTTGGAAGGGGGGGAATGTTTTAGTGTAGCTGCCGTTTGCCAAAAATTGATAGAAACTTCTCCAGAAATGCTCGTTGCTACCCGCATTCCCAACGCTCGAATTTGGGGAGATGTGCAAGCAATGACATTGTTAGCAAGTTCAAATTGTCCTGAAACTGTAGGGGAACTGCAACAAAAAATTACCCGAAACGGAATTGAACCGGAAGAATGGTGGGAATGTCAAGATAAGGTTCCTTATCGGATAAACATTACCTGGTCGAACAATGGTGCTGATGGTTACTACGATGTAATATTCCTGCGCAATGATACCAATTTAATTGCAGACAGCACTATCATTTTCCCTGAACAACCTATACTTAAACCTTGGAGTGCTTATGCTAATCAACCATACACCGGAACCAAACATAGTCAATTAATTCCTCAGTTGCGCGGGTTCCTCCAAGAAAAACTGCCTGATTACATGATGCCATCAGCATTTGTTGTTCTGGACGAACTCCCCCTCACACCAAGCGGAAAAATTGACCGACGCGCTCTACCTGCTCCAGATAAATCTCGTCCTGTTCTGGATGTGGAATTAGTTGCACCGCGAACTCCCACAGAAGAAATTCTCGTAGGAATATGGGCAGAAATTCTAAATCTAAACGAGGTAGGAGTTTTCGATAATTTCTTTATGTTGGGAGGAGACTCCATTGGTGCGACTCAACTGATTTCACGAGTGCGCGATACTTTCCAGATAGAACTATCGTTGCATCGGTTGTTTGAATCTCCAACAGTGGCAGAATTTGGGGAGCTGATATTAGGAGCAACTCGCCAACAATTAGCTCCCATACAACCCCTGTCGCGAGATGAAGAACTTCCCCTATCTTTTGCCGAGCAACGACTGTGGTTTTTAGATCAATTGCAGGAAGGAACTGTCGTTTATAACGAGCAAGAAGGGTTGCGTCTATCGGGTTCGCTGTCTGTCGAAGCATTGGAAAAAGCAGTACAAGAAATTGTTCGCCGTCATGAGAACTTGCGGACAAATTATCAGGCGATCGCTGGTTCTCCTGTACGAGTTATTCACCCAGAACTGGATTTGAAAATGCCTATTGTTGACTTACAGCAGTTGCCACCAGAGGAACAGTTAAAAGAAGTGCAACGCTTGGGTGAACGAGAAATTCAGCAACCTTTTGACTTAGCAAACGATTCTTTAGTGCGAGTGACTCTATTGCAATTGGCAGTGGATGATTATGTGTTGTTGTTGACGATGCACCATATTATTACTGATGGTTGGTCAACGGGTGTATTTAGCCATGAATTGGAAGTGCTTTATGGAGGTTATGTTCAAGGAAAAGCTTCACCCTTACTGCAACTGCCAATTCAATATGCTGACTTTGCTTGCTGGCAACGGCAACCTGCGACTGCTGAAACGCTAGCACCTCAACTAGATTACTGGAAACAACAGTTAGCAGGAGCGCCACCTCTATTAGAATTACCTACAGACTATCCTCGTAAAACGGTGCAGACAGCTCTTGGGGGGAAAGAGTTTTTTGAGCTTGGAGTCGATTTCACAAAACAGCTCAAGGGTTTGAGTCAAGAATTAGGAGTGACTCTATTTATGACCCTATTTACTGCCTTTAGTACCTTACTTTATCGTTATTCTGGTCAAGAAGATATAGTTGTTGGTACACCTATTGCCAACCGCAACCGCAGTGAAATAGAAGGGTTAATTGGCTTTTTTGTCAATACGTTGGTGTTGCGAACTCAATTTGAAGATAATCCCAGTTTCACTGAATTGTTGCATCAGATACGTCAGACTTCTTTGGATGCTTACGCTCATCAGGATGTACCGTTTGAGCAATTAGTAGAAGCACTGAAACCAGAACGCAGCCTGAGTTACACCCCCATATTTCAGGTGGCGTTTGCCCTGCAAAATGCACCAATGGAACCTCTGGACTTACCGGGGGTGAGTTTTAATTGGTTGCAGATGGAAAGTGCAAAAGCCAAATTCGATCTAACCTTGTCAATGGAAGAGACAGAAAAAGGATTAATTGGATATTGGGAATATAATCGGGATTTGTTTGAACCAACAACTATTCGTCGAGCTATAGGACATTTTAAAACTCTGCTCCAAGCGATCGCTACTCATCCACAAATGCGAATTGGCGAACTACCGTTGTTAACAGAAGCAGAACGCCATCAGTTATTAGTAGAATGGAATAACACCCAGGCCACCTATCCACAGGATAAGTGCATCCATGAGTTATTTGAAGAACAAGTAGAACAAACCCCCGACGCAGTAGCAGTTGTTTTTGAGGACGAACAACTGACATATCGTGAGTTGAATGCGAAAGCAAATCAACTGGCACGGTATTTGCAAAAGTTGGGAGTCAAAGCAGAAGTTCTGGTAGGAATATGCGTCGATCGCTCTCTAGAAATGGTAGTAGGAATACTCGGCATTCTCAAAACTGGTGGAGCTTATGTACCGTTAGATCCAGCTTATCCATCAGAGCGCTTGACTTATATGTTAGAAGATTCAGCAGTACCAGTGTTGTTAACCCAATCTAAGTTAGTGAGACAACTACCAAAAACAGAGGCTCAGGTAGTCTGCTTGGATGCCCAGTGGGGGGCAATCACTTCAGAAAGTGAAAAAAACCCAATTAATCAGACGAAACCGGATAACTTAGCTTATATAATTTATACTTCTGGATCGACAGGCAAACCTAAAGGAGTTTTAATTCATCACTCTGGACTGGTTAACTTAGTTTGTTGGCATCAAAGAAATTTTGATATTTCTTCATCAGACAGAGCTACTCAAATCGCTGGAACTGCTTTTGATGCATCAGCCTGGGAATTGTGCCCATACTTAACAGCAGGCAGCACTATTTATCTGGCGAAACCTGAAACAATTCTCAACCCAGAAAAGCTGCTCAATTGGCTTGTATGCAACAAAATCACAATTACATTTTTACCCACACCACTAGCAGAAAAGTTGCTAGATTTGAATTGGCCAGAAAATACTCATTTGCGAACAATGCTCGTAGGTGGAGATAAACTTTCTCGCTTTACCTCTGATTCTATTCCATTTAAGCTGGTCAACAACTACGGGCCAACTGAAAATACTGTCGTGACCACTTCTGGGTTAGTTATCTCTAACTCAAGGGATTTGATATCACCAGCGATCGGTCGTCCCATAGCTAATACCCAAATCTATATTCTCGACAAGCATCTCCAACCTGTTCCCATCGGAGTACCAGGGGAACTTCATATTGGTGGCGCAGGATTAGCCAGAGGTTATCTCAATCGCCCGGAATTAACCGCGCAAAAATTTATCCCCAATCCCTTTAGCACGGAACCGAACTCCCGTCTTGACAAAACTGAATATCAGGCACGCTACCTTAACGATACCAAGTGTATTCATCACTTATTTGAAGAACAAGTAGAACAAACCCCCGACGCAGTAGCAGTTGTTTTTGAAGACGAACAACTCACCTATCGCGAATTGAATGGGAAAGCAAATCAACTGGCACGGTATTTGCAAAAGTTGGGAGTCAAAGCAGAGGTACTGGTGGGGATATGCGTGGAGCGATCGCTGGAAATGATAATAGGATTGTTGGGAATTCTCAAAGCAGGTGGAGCCTATGTATCCTTAGACTCCAACTCTCCACCAGAACGCCTAGCTTTTTTACTTGCAGATACTCAAATTTCAATTATTCTGACACAGGAAAAACTTAAATCTACAATTCCTTCCCTTGCTGATATTGCGATCTGTTTAGATACTCAGTGGCATGAGATTGCACAACAAGCTCCAACCAATCTGACAACCTCCGTTGAACCCAACAATCTAGCATACATTATCTATACCTCTGGTTCAACTGGTCAGCCAAAAGGGGTGTTAATTCAACATAACAATGTCACCCGCCTGTTTGCAGCAACTCAGCCCTGGTTTTCCTTCAATAGCAACGATGTTTGGACTCTATTTCATTCCTATGCTTTTGATTTTTCTGTGTGGGAAATATGGGGTGCATTGCTCTACGGAGGATGTTTGGTTGTTGTACCTTATTGGATTAGCCGATCGCCCCAGGATTTTTATAAATTACTTTGCCAACATAAAGTCACAGTTCTCAATCAAACACCCTCTGCTTTTCGGCAGTTAATTCAAGTTGAGGAGTCTGTCAAGACCGGAGATATTCTCCATCTCCGTTTTGTTATTTTTGGCGGAGAAGCTTTAGAAATCAAGAGTCTGGAATCCTGGTTAGAGCGACATGGCGATCGTTATCCTCAGCTTATCAATATGTATGGTATCACTGAAACTACAGTTCATGTTACTTATCGCCAGTTGACGATATCAGACCTCAAATCTAACGCTAGCCCCATCGGTTCGCCTATTCCAGACCTACAGATTTACATTCTCGACAAACATCTCCAACCCCTCCCCATTGGAGTACCAGGGGAACTGCACGTTGGTGGTGCGGGGTTAGCCAGAGGTTATCTCAACCGCCGCGAATTAACCGCCCAAAAATTTATCCCCAACCCCTTTAATAATGAAGTAGGTTCTCGCCTCTACAAAACAGGCGATAAAGCACGCTATCTCCCGGATGGCAACATCGAATTTATTGGACGTATCGACAACCAGGTAAAAATCCGAGGTTTCCGCATCGAACTCGGAGAAATTGAAGCAGTCTTAACTCAACATTCAGACGTGAGCGAAGCTGTCGTTATTGTCCGAGAAGATACTCAAGGAGACAAGCGTCTCGTCGCCTATATTGTTGCTAAAGAACAAGTAGCATCTTCCCAATTACGCAGTTTCTTAAAGACAAAGCTACCCGACTACATGGTACCTTCTGCTTTCGTTTTTTTAGAAGCCATCCCTCTGACTCCCAATGGCAAAACTAATCGCCGCGCCCTCCCCGCACCAGATACTTCTCATCTCTCTCAAGCAGCAGGAATAACTCCCCGCACCACCACAGAACTGGAACTGGTACAAATTTGGTCGGAGGTTCTCAATATTCCTACCGTGGGAGTACGAGATAATTTCTTCGAGTTGGGTGGTCATTCCCTGTTAGCAGTGCGTTTGATGGCTCGCATCGAACAGCAGTTAGGAATTCACCTACCTTTAGCAACTCTGTTTACCGAACCCACCATCGAATGCCAAGCTAGTTTGTTGAGTGATACTACCCACGCGCAACCTTTTTCCCCCTTAGTCCCCATTCAGAAAACTGGAGACTTACCACCTTTCTTCTGCGTTCATCCCGTGGGAGGCAATGTTTTGTGTTATGCACAATTAGCCACTCATTTAGGAAATAACCGACCTTTTTACGGTTTGCAGTCTCCCGGTTTATCTGGAAATTCTCAACCGTTAACTAACATTAAAGGTATGGCTACTTGTTACATTGAAGCTTTGCAGGCAGTTCAACCAAGGGGACCTTATTATTTGGGCGGTTGGTCTTTGGGTGGTGTCGTTGCTTGGGAAATGGCACAGCAATTGCAAGCTTTGGGACAAGAAGTTAGGCTGTTAGCTTTAATTGATAGTTACGCACCCACGGTTCTTCAAGAACAAATCGATGACACTTTTCTGACTAATTCTCTAGTCACCTATCTCGGCGGTATATTTGGCAAGGAGTTATCAATTTCTGCCAACGAACTCCAGCAACAAAGCCCAGAGGAACAATTAAACCGCATCCTCCAAGAAGCTAAACGCCTGAATATTTTGCCACCCGATATCAGTATAAAACAGATGAGTCAGTTGTTCGAGGTATTCAAAGCTAATCTCAAAGCGATGTATGAGTATCTAGCATCATCTTATTCTGGTCGGACAGTTTTATTTTGCGCTAGGGATGAAGTCTCGGAGTGCGGTTGGAGTTCTTTGGTTACGGAGGTGATGGAAATTTATACTATTCCTGGAGACCATTATGGGATGATGCGCGAACCCGATGTCGGGGTTTTAGCAAAGCAGTTACAAGCTTGCCTCGAACAGTAGCAAGTAGGGTGCGCTGCGACGCACCTTACAACATATCTATAGGCAAAATTTTAATCTTCTGTCTCCTTAACTCCTCCTTTGCTGGATGTGGTTAAGTAAGCCCCAAACAAAATAACCGCAAACGCTAACAAATTAAGCCAAGTTAGAGTTTCTGAAAAGATGCCCCAAGCCAGTATCGCTGTAATTGCCGGATGAAACAGCAAAATTGTCGCCACCAACCCGGAGGATAATCGTTTGAGACTATAGGTTATTAAAAATTTAGTGAAAATTGCGCTAATACCGAGAACGCCGAGGGTTAGCCAACCGACCTTGGAATGGGGGAAGAGTTCCTCGCCACTCGCCAGAACGAACGGCAGGGCAAAAAGGGTTACTAGCAAACAGTTCCAGCTTGTTATTGCCATAATACTCAACTGACTTCGGAGTTTTTCCGTTACCATGAGATATCCTCCCCAGAAGGCAGCAGAAACTAATGCCAGTCCGTCACCTTGCAGTTTATCGAGGGCGATGGAGAAGTCGTTGGCGGCCAGGGCGATGGAAGCGACAATAGCGATCGCTATCCCTATTACAAATCGGCGATCGAACTTTTGACCCAAGAACGTCCATCCAATTAAGGTAGTAAATAGGGGGGTCAAGCTGTGCAAAACCTCGGAGTTAGCAACGGTCGTTTGAGTAAGCGATCGAGCGTAGAGTAGTTGCTGCCCTCCAGAAAATACTCCCATCATTAGCAACAGTTTTATCCCCTCAAACCCCCCTTCGTAAGGGGGGCTTTTGACTGGAGTAGAGTTGAGCGATCGCCTCTTGAGAAACTCTACTCCATTCCACAGCCCCAAAATTACCGTTGCGATCCAGAAGCGATTAAAGATAGTAGCATCGGGACTAATTTCGTATTCGCTGACTTTGAGCATGATGGGGAGAAAAGCGATAATTACTAAATCGGCGAATAGGGCAGCTAAAGCAAGTGACGTTTCGCTTCTGGCGGTGGGTTGGGAGGTTAATTCTAATTCTTTTGTCATGGGCTGTGATTTTTAAGAAGAAAATAGGCAAGGGTTACTTAACAAAATAAAGTTAAATGACACTGAGTTATAACATTGCTTCACTTAGATTTGAATATACTTCACGATCTTTGCTTAAACGTCAAAATATATTCAAATATTCCATTGGTGCGCTCAATAATCCATCGGTTAGGGAACCGAGCAAAACTTTGGAAAGTTAGGCATGATTACTTCCATCCTAACTTACTCGCTACAAATTTGCTGAACTGTACTTGCCAATTTATTACCAGAATAACCTCGCTCTACTTAATAATTTAAACTGCTTATTTATAGATAAGTAAAGGTGGTTATTAAAAAACAAAAATCCTGAAGATTAACTGAGAAATTGACTAGACTAAAATTTAAAATTGTTTCGTAAAAAAAGATTTTTGATTAAATTTTAGTTAAGTAGGGGTTGTTGTTTAATCAAATAAATTTCTACTCCATTCAGCAAAAAAACGATATATACTAATTAATAGTCAACACTAAAGATAGACGCTGATTTTATCCTTCAAAAAATTCTAGAGAGGAATTTAATTTCTCTCTAGGGTAGGATGAATTTTTTAGTTTTAACCATTGAATTTTGACTTAACGATCTAATTATGATATCTGTACCTCATCGAACTAAAATTGTTGCAACTATTGGCCCTGCCAGTAACTCTCCAGAAGTAATTAAACAACTAATTGAAACAGGTATCAATGTAGCAAGATTAAACTTTTCTCACGGTAGCTATGAAGACCATGCTCGCACAGTTTCTCTATTGCGTTCTATCTCAGAAGAATTAGATACTCCTATTACTATTTTGCAAGACCTCCAGGGACCGAAAATAAGAGTTAGCCAACTACCTAATGGTGCAATAACTTTAGAAGAAGGAGCGCAAATAACATTAATACCTTTAGCTGATGACGTTCATCAACCGGGAAAAGTTGGCATTGACTACCCCTATCTTGCAGAAGAAGCAAAACCAGGAACTCAAGTATTATTAGATGATGGGTTATTAGAATTACAAGTCGAGTCAGTGGAGGGAAATGCTGTTATTTGCAAAGTGATTACAGGTGGGTTACTCAAAAGTCGTAAAGGAGTTAATTTACCTAATTTGAATTTGCGTTTACCTTCCCTCACAGAAAAAGATAAACAGGATTTAGAATTCGGTTTGTCTCAGGGAGTAGACTGGATATCATTGAGTTTTGTGCGTAGCGCTGAAGATATTTTGACTCTCAAATCAATTTTGCGGGAAAAAGGTGCAGATGTGCCAGTAATAGCGAAAAGAGAAAAGCCTCAAGCGATCGCTAACTTAGAAGCTATTGTGGCAGAATGCGATGGTTTAATGGTGGCACGGGGAGACTTGGGAGTAGAGATGAGTCCGGAAAAAGTACCGATGCTGCAAAAACAGATTATTCGGATGTGCAATAAAAAAGGTATTCCGGTAATTACAGCTACCCAGATGTTAGAAAGTATGATTCACGAACCGCGACCTACTCGTGCTGAAGCGAGCGATGTGGCAAATGCTATTGTTGATGGTACTGATGCGGTGATGTTGTCTGGAGAGTCAGCAGTTGGTAAGTATCCAGTTAAAGCGGTAGAAATGATGGCGCGTATTGCTGCAGATGTGGAGAAGGATGCGCAGTTTATTAATTATCCTCCAGCAGAAAATAATGAAACTCATGCTATTAGCGAAGCACTTAATACTATCGATAAGATTCTACCGTTGCGTTGTATTGCTGCTTTCACCAGTTCTGGTTATACTGCTCGTCTAGCTGCTAGCGAACGTCCACAAGCTGTTGTCGTTGCTTTTACTCCCGATGACAAAGTTTACCACCGTTTGAATTTAATTTGGGGAGTCAAACCAATATTACTAAATGAAGAAGTTGAGTCTTTTGAAGATTTGGTAGCACAGGCTCAAAATTATTTATTGAGACTAAATTTGGCAGCACCAGGGGAGAAGATTTTGATTATGGGTGGTATTCCGACTAAGCATACACGAGGTACTAATTTTTTGAAGATTCATACTATTACCTAATAGTAGATAATTTTTTGATAAATATAGCGGTTTTCATGATTCATAGAATACAAATGTCAGGAAGGAAGGCTGAATCTAAATATCTACATTTGTCTGGATGAAGACACTTTTTGATTTTGCTAATATTCTATTGTACGCTAGCTATTTCAATAACAGCACCTAAAGTCCCTAAAAATTCATGGCCACAACTAATTCCCTGAAAACCGCTAACCAACTATTCCAGGCGGGTAAATTGGACGATGCCCGCAAAGAATATCAGACACTCATCGAATTAAGGCCTAATTTCCCCTGGAATTACTATTACCTGGGACAACTGTTGGCCTATGAAGATAAATGGTCTGATGCCATTGCTAATTATAAACGAGCCATAGAGATTAATCATAATTCTGCTCACCTTCACAATAGTTTAGCTGAAGCGTTAATCAAACAGGGTGAATTAGATGAGGCAATTAATTCCTCAAAAAAGGCTATTTCTCTAGAACCAAATCTGGCAATTTATCATCAAAGTTTAGCTTTAGCTTATGAAGCTAAATCAAATTTTGGGGAGGCATTAACAACTTGGCAAAAAGTTCTTTCTCTTAATCCTTCCCACTTGAGGGCAACTCAAAAAATTTCTTGGTTGCAAACAGATGTGGCTAAAGATTTTGTTGAGAGTGGGGAGAAATTAAATAAGGAAGGAAAAATTGAGGAGGCTGTAGAGTTTTACCAGCAAGCATTAATTCTGAACCCTCAACAACCGATGCCTATTTATCGTAATTGTGGTAATAATGTAATTACTTTAGGTAGGTTTGAGGAAGCGGAAGCAACTTTTCAACAATTAATAAAAGTCTATCCCGAACTACCAGATGGTTATAATGGTTATGCCAGGGTAACTCATAGTTGGGCAGATTGGGAATTGGCATTACAACGATGGTCAGAGGCAATTTTTAAGTTTCCTGAAAATATCGGTTTTCAAGTTAATAAAGGCAACGTACTGATAAATTTGTCTCGGTTTGATGAGGCTGAGGCGGTTTTTCAACAGTTAATAGAAAAGTATCCAAATCAAACTCAAGGTTATGAAGGTTATGCTAGGATAACTCATAGTTTTGCCGATTGGCAATTGGCATTACAACGATGGTCTGAGGCGATAGAAAAGTTTCCTGAAAATATCGGTTTTCAAGTTAATAAAGGCAACATACTGATAAATTTATCTCGATTTGATGAGGCTGAGGCAGTTTTTGAACAGTTAATAAAAAAGTATCCAGAGCGACCCCAAGGTTACGAACGTTATGCAGCATTAACTCATCATTTAGCCGATTGGGAGTTGGCATTAAAACGATGGTCTGAGGCGATTTTTAAGTTTCCAAATAATATCAGTTTTCAAGTTCAAAAAGGCAATGCTTTAATCAAATTATCTCGTTTTGACGAAGCAGAGGCAGTTTTTCAACAGTTAATAGAAAAGTCTCCCCGTCAGCCTCAAGGTTATGATGGTTATGCAAGGGTAACTCATCATTTAGCAGATTGGGAATTGGCTTTGGAGCGTTGGGATAATGCTATTAATCAGTTACCCTATAATCTTAATTTCCTTGTCCAAAAAGGCAATGCTTTAATAAAATTATCTCGGTTTGATGAGGCCGATGCAGTGTTCCAAGAAATTATCCAAAAATATCCTCGTCACTATCATGGTTACGATGGTTATGGGAGGGTGGCTAATGCTTTGCCAGATTGGGAGTTGGCTTTGGAACGTTGGGAAAATGCTATTGTTAAGTTGCCCCACTATTTTAATTTTTATCTGCAAAAAGGCGATGTACTGGCTAATCTATTTCGGTATGAAGAGGCAGAAACTTGGTGGGAAAAAGTTATTGCTAAATACCCCCATCGCCATCAAGCATTATCCAAAAGTGCTGCTTTGGCGAGGCGGTTGGGAAATCGGGAGTTTGCCTGGCAAAGGTTTGAACAAATAATTGAAAAGTTCCCTTGGCATATTCCCGCTTACTGTGAAGCAGCTAAAGATTTGATAGCTATGGGGCGTTTTGCAGAGGCTGAGGAAAAATTCCGAGAGGCTTTGCAGAGAAATCCCAATCATTTAACGGTATTGCTCCAGGGAGGAATTTTAGCAACTCAACAGGGAAATAGAGAATTAGCTCTGGAGAGATTTGAGCGGGCTATTGAGTTTTATCATCCTCTAAAAAGTATTGATGCTTATGTACTGGCGGCAACGGAGTTAAAGTATTTGGGTCGCGAGAGTGAGGCTGAGGCAAAATACGAGCAGATTTTAAGTTTCCATCAGCAGCAAGGTTTATATTCAGAGGTTAAACTACTGGGGACAGGTTTAACTTCTATTCAGGAATTAGGTTTGTTGCTCGATCGACTGCTTACAAAACAACCCGATAGTCTTGAGGATATTGTTTCTTTGGCTAAGTTAACAGATAACATACTATTTTCTCGAAGAGCTTATGCAGCTTCTGTAGATAAAGATGCTCCTTCGTTGCTGCCAAAATTAAAGATATTAAAAGAATTGTTTGGGCAATTTCTTGCTACTCAAGAGGATGATTGTAAAGAGTCGAATTTGGGCGTTGCAGATTTTGGGTACGATCTGTATTTGTTGGTAGTCGCTAAACTATTAAATGACAAATTCTTGAGATTATTCAGTCTTTATTTTTATACCTTGATTGAGCCATGGGAGCAGTATTTGTTAGTCTTAAAACACTTCAATATGGCTATTCAACTTCTGGAAAAAGAATCCCAGAGATTAAATAGTAGCGAGTGGGGAAGGGTTAAGCTGGTTCGCACAGAAATTCCACTGCCATTGACAGATAAGTTGTGCTTTGAGGGTTTGTCATCGTCGGCACGTTATGTAATGGGTGCGGACGAACGGGTGCCTAAATCTCAGATAGAAGCTACGGTAAAATATATACCTGGGCTAATGGATGAAGAAAAGGAATATTTTGCAGCTAGCGTGCGGAAATTGGCAAGTTCGCTTAAGCTGAGAAGCAGGCAAACTATAGAGATATGTAAGGATTTTATTTGCGAGCCTCCTTATGGTATTTCTGAGGGGTATATTTTACCCTGGTCTTACTATCATAATGGAATATCTCAAGAGTTTATTGATGAACTATACATCTCCAGAAAAGGTTCTTTAACCACTACTTCAACTTTCCAAAATAGGTATTTTTGGCTAGTCTCATTAGATCGCGAAAATACTCACAGTTCAGTCAAAAATCTTGCCAGCTTTGCTCTTAATATAACTGATGGCAAAATCGATGTTCTCAAAAAGATAGATTTTCCAGATACTAGAGGCTTTTTAGAGGAAATTGCTGCCAGTCAAAAAACACTTGATGGTTATTACGAGGATGATTTAGTGTTTGGCATACCTAATGTTTGGAATACTTGGGGTGCATATGAGAACTACGGTCATTTACTGTTCGACCAAATTCCTAGCTTAATTCTCTACCAAAAGCTGAATTTATCGTGCAAAATATTCGTTCCCCACATTACGGATAGTCACTGGGAAATTTTTAGTCATTTGAA
>JBARXI010000552.1:0-19964 GCA_049647275.1 Microcoleaceae cyanobacterium | reverse complement strand
AAAGTAAATCAATTCTCTGTACACCCCTAATTAATCAAGGTCAATTAAGCGGAATTGTTTATTTAGAAAATAATTTAACCACAGATACATTCACCTCAAAAAGAGTCGAACTATTAAATATATTATCTGCTCAAGCAGCAATTTCCATAGACAATTCCCGACTGTATCAAACCCTAGAACAAAGAGTAGAAGAACGCACAAAAGAACTATCTCAAACCTTAGACGTTCTCAAAGCAACTCAAGCAGAACTTATCTTTGAAAATGACCTCCTGAAAACTGCCGAACCAACTTCTAATTTTAATTATAAAGTAGGTGGAAGTTTACCGATGAATGCCCCTACTTATGTAGTCCGGCAAGCCGACCGCACTCTCTACCAAGCCTTAAAACAAGGTGAATTTTGTTATATTTTGAATGCCCGACAAATGGGTAAATCTAGTCTCATGGTCAGGATGATCAACCATCTCAACCATGAAGGATATCATTGTGCTGCTATAGATTTAACCCAATTTGGTAGTGAAAATGTCACAGTAGAACAATGGTATAAAGGATTAGCGGTCGATTTATTGCGCAGTTTTGGTTTAATGAAAAAATTTAAGTTAAGTAATTTAAAAACTTGGTGGAATGACCGATTAGATATTTCTCCCGTACAAAGATTAGGTCAATTTCTGGAAGATGTTTTATTATTTGAACTGAATAATGACGAGAGTCAATCTGCAAAAAAAGTATTTATTTTTATTGATGAAGTTGATAGTATTTTAGGCTTAAAATTTCCCGTAAATGACTTTTTTGCTCTGATTCGCTCTTGCTATAATCAACGAATGATTCATCCAGAGTCTAGATATCAGAATCTCACCTTTGCTTTTTTCGGCGTAGCAACTCCTTCAGAATTAATGACTGATATGAGAAGAACCCCTTTTAATATTGGTCAAGCAATTCAACTAGAAAGCTTCAAAAAACATGAAGCACAACCTTTATTATTTGGAATAACTGAAAAAGTTAGTAATCCTCAAACTGTTCTGCAAGAAATATTAAACTGGACGGGAGGACAGCCTTTTTTAACTCAAAAATTATGTCTGTTAATTCGTAATTCAGAAGTACCGATTCCTATCAATGGTGAAACTGAATGGATAGAGAACTTAGTACAAGAACAAATTCTGAAAAATTGGGAAACTCAAGATGAGCCAGAGCATTTAAGAACCATTCGTAATCGTATTGTTTTCAGTGAAAATAGAATTCAACTGCTCGAACTTTATCAACAATTATTTGAGCAAAAAGAGATAATTATGACGAACATTCCAGAAGAAAAAGAATTATATTTGTCAGGATTGGCAATTAAGCAAAATGGGTTGCTAAAAATTCATAACCGGATTTATGAATCAATTTTTAATCGTAGTTGGATTGAGCGTAATTTACTTGAAGTCAACTAATCAATGTTGATATTTTACACAGTCCAGTCCAGTAGGGTGCGTTAGGCGGATGTTAAATTTACACCTCATAACTTTGAGAGAAAATCTCCGCCGTAACGCACCAAGTAGTAGTAGTAGAATACCGAGACATTTATGATCAAACGGTGCGTTACGACAGTGGTCTAACGCACCCTACTGGACCGACACGCCTAAAACTGTGCAAAATTGTAGGGTGCGTTAGACGGCTTAAACTCAGACTATGAAATAGATTCAGCAATCCGTCGCAGGGCACCATTTTAGCTGTGTCGGTCCACTACACTGAAAATAGCTGGGTCTCACTTACTCGTTTAGTAGGGTGCGTTAGGCGGATGTTAAATTTACACCTCATAACTTTGAGAGAAAATCTCCGCCGTAACGCACCAAGTAGTAGAATACCGAGACATTTATGATCAAACGGTGCGTTACGACAGCGGTCTAACGCACCCTACTGTTTCAGCTAAAATAGTTCATTATTGTAGGGTGTGTTAGACGGCTAAAATTTAAGCTGTCAAAGGTATTTAAAAATCCGTCGCCCGGCACCATTTTAGCAATAAGCGTAGGCTCAGTTAGACGGCTAAAATCTAGACGGCAAAAGGCATTTAACAATCCGTCGCCAGGCACCATTGAATATGTGTCAGTCTAGTAGGGTGCGTTTTGCTCCGCAACATGAAAAGGCGGATGTCAAATTTACACCTCATCGCCATCACAGAAAATCTCTGCCGTAACGCACCAAGTAGTAGAATACCGAGACATTTATTTAATATATAAAACGGTGCGTTACGACAGTGGTCTAACGCACCCTACTATAACTTCTAAAACTCTTCAAGAAACTCCACTATTACTAATAACCCAACTCATCAACCCTTCCCACTCAGGAGTGCTAGCCAATTTATCGGCATCCAAATCGTCCCCCATATTCTCAGAAAAACCTGTAAAAGACTCAATCCAATTAATCGCTGTTCCCACAGGTAAAAAAGGAGAATATTTCCAAGACTTTTGCAAATATTCCACCATCTCAGAATAAAAACCCGTATAGTACAAATACCACGAACTCCAGACCAAAGTATTGTAACGCACCTGTTTTTCCAACAACCGAATCCCCAAAGGTATAGACTCCGACGCAAAAAACTTATCCAAAACCCCATTAATAGACCGCGCTTGAGAAACCCCATCCCGCATCGTATTCCGGTCGTGCTGACGATAACAAACAGTAGACTGTCGCAACCATTCAGTCTCAGCACCCCCCAAAGCCAAACGTAACACTAAATCTACATCCTCCGCATGAGCTAAACCAGGCTCAAAACATCTAACCTGCTGCAACCATTCTCGCCGAAACATCAAAGTTCCCATCGTTCCCATCGGTTTCCACCGCAACCATCCCTCCAAATCTAATTTCGGCACATAATCCCAAGGAGTCTCATCCTTAATAGTTTCACCATCCTGATTCACCTTGCGCCACCCACTGTGAACAATTCCCAAATTCGGTTGTGCGTCAAATACCCCCACCTGAGCGGTCAATTTATCCGGGAGGAAAAAATCATCCGCATCCAAAAAAGCGACTAACTCTCCCCGCGCCAGATCGATACCATGATTCCGGGCAACCGAAACCCCCTGATTTTCTTGATATACATAACGAATCTTCTCAACATAAGGTTGCAGGGCCAAGCGGGTATCATCTGTAGAGCCATCATCGATCGCAATAATTTCATAAGATTGATAAGTTTGGCCTAAGACACTCTCCACAGCCTGGCCAATGTAGCGATCGCAATTGTAAACGGGTATAATCACACTTACCCGTGGAGTTGTAGCAGTAGTTGACATCAAATTATTCCCGCTCGATATGAATATATTTATTTAAGTATTGTACTTGTTTAGCAGTAGACATCTCCAGAAAAGAGGGAACAGGGAACAGGGAACAGGGAACAGGGCAGAATAATTGATAATTTCTGGATAAGAATTGATTTTATTTTTAATTTTTGGAGATGTCTAGTAGGGTGCGTTGCAACGCACCGACACTAATGCTTGGGTACAATTCAACATTTTGCGTAAGTCCTGATGAATATATTTATTTAGGTATTGTACTCGTTTAGGTTTCTAGTAGATGAACAAAATTTTCATCCTGTGCTTATATCCTACTTACCAAATTCCTCTGCATCAGAATATTTCTCTATATATTTAATTATCTATAAATAGCACTCCTAAATGAGTTGTAAAAAATGTCAATGTATGTATTTATTATTCTACCCTATCGGCCCCATTCCCTGGCAGGAAAGAGGCAGTTTTAATAATATCAATAATTATTATTACCTTTCGGAGAAAAAGAGTGGTTTGGGGAGAGGCTTTAAACCTTAATTATTCGGTAAAATAGCTTTTCAATGTGGGGTTAAAGCGGATTTTTCAAATAGTTAAATAAAAAAAAATTATTAACCAATTAAATGGAATTAATCTTAAGTATAGATAACCGAACGCAGATTATATAAATAAGTTATTGCCTAAAAATTATTACATTTTTATGTGTTTTTACGGATATTTGAAACTCAACCTTATTTGTGAAATAAACACCAAAATTTCACTGCCAGTTTATCCGATCCGATCGATTAGAGATTTTTTTTACTCCAACTCCATAGATAAAATTTTGTTTTTTTCCTGTATTTTCCCTCAATAATTATTTTGATTTATCATTAATACGCTATTTTGCTTAAGTGAAAATTAGCAAAATAGCGTATTAATACTAATAAATAATTAACAAACTTAAAATACGGAAACTTTTATCAAAAATTGTAGTCTAGACTCTACGCAATTGTTATTAATATAATTTGTTTTTACTTCTTATCCTGATAGAAAAACTTAAAGTAGTAAAGCTAGATGGTTGTGCTACTCAGTTAATATAGATAACGCCATTTACCAAGCCAAAAAAGTCATCATTAAACTATCAAATCAACAACATAAAATTCGACATCAGGGAAAATCAAATCAGTAAAATGTCGTATTTTTTTGTCAATCTATAGTCAAAAAATAATTAATTTTTCTCCAAAACGACTCTGAGTAGTTAATCAATTCTTTTCACAACTTTCCTAGATATTTAACACGAACTGCAAGAGAAAAATTATCATGTCAGAAATAATAATTAATCCCACCTTACCTGAAAGTATACAAGTTGATGCCAACACAGTAACAGTTATCATTCAGGGTTTTGGCGATCGCCAAAACCGCTTAAATGGCACAAACGATAACGATAAAATCAAATTAGGCTCTCTAAATGATGTAGCTGTGGGTTTAGAAGGCGATGATACCATCTGTGGTGGAGATGGTGATGACTCAATAGTGGGTAGTCAAGGAGATGATTTTCTCAAAGGAGAAAATGGCAACGATACTCTCCGAGGTAGAGAAGGCAACGACCAACTCCACGGCAACCGAGGCGATGATACCATTACCGGAGAGGATGGCAGCGATATTATCTATGGTGGTAAAAATAATGATAGTATCAGCGGTGGGAATAGTAACGACACCATTTATGCCAATGAAGATAACGATATAGTCGATGGTGGCGATGGGGATGATTATATTCAGGGTAACGAAGGCATTGATGCGCTTTTCGGTAGACTGGGCAATGATACTATATTCGGCGGTAAAAATAATGATTTAGTTGAAGGTAATGAAGGAGATGACCTACTTTTTGGCGATACTGGCAGCGATAATATTTTGGGCGGTATCGGTAATGATACTTTATTGGGGGGGGATGACAATGACTCCCTAGTCGGAAACCAAGGAGATGATTTTCTCCAGGGCAACCAGGGTAATGATATTCTGCTTGGGGGAGAGGGTAGCGATACCATGCGAGGTGGAAAGGAAAATGATATTCTTAATGGTGGAGTGGGTAATGACTCTCTGTTAGGCGATCGCGGTAATGATATTCTGCTTGGGGGAGAGGGTAACGATACCTTATTTGGCGGGAAAGCTAACGATATCCTTGATGGTGGGGCAGGTAATGACATCCTTGAGGGTGGGGAAGGGGCGGATATTTTCCGCTTCCTGTGGTCTGAGTCTGATGAGTTGGCCCCAGAGGCGTTGGCTCAACCTTTTGGTCTAGATACGCTGACGGACTTTAATTCTGTTGAAGATAGAATACAGCTTGACCAAACTGTTTTTGAGCAACTAGATTCTTTCACGGGCGATATTTTAGGTGAGAGCGAGTTTACTATTATAGCTAATTTCGACCCCAATAATGTTAATGCTACAAATAGCAATATTATCTACGACTCAACTCAAGGCTTGGTCTATTACATTGATGAAAATGGTAATTCGGTGTCTATTATGCAATTGGATGCAGGTTTAAATCTGAGTAATGACAATTTTGAAATCATTTAAAGTTGCTGTAGATTTATTTCCCACACAAATCAGATTTTTTTTAAGTTTTGATTTGTGTTTCTGTTATTAAGATTAATCCTGTAAAAAGGTATTTAAGTTTGAAATAAAAGATTTTTATAGTCATCTATTAAAAGTCTAACTAGTTATCAAGTAACTAATAACTGTTTGTAGATGATTTGCCTTTTTTTATTTGCAGTTTATAGTAAATAAAAGTTTGCTCGCTCCTGTAGTAGGGGTAATTCATGAATTACCCCTACTACAGGAGTCAGGTAATTGATGTTTGCTCCGCATTCGGGAAGAAATTACCCCTACTACATGAGTCAGGTAATTCATATTTGCTCCGCATTCGGGAAGAAATTACCCCTACTACATGAGTCAGGTAATTCATATTTGCTCCGCATTCGGGAAGAAATTACCCCTACTTATTATATCCGTATTAATACTGAATTTTACTCTCAATAAATTTAAGTCTAATTATCTCATTACATCAGCCAAAAAAAGTAATTTGCCAAAAAATCCTGATTTAAGCAAAAACTCTAGAATAACTATTTTAGTCTAATTTTTCTCAGCAAAAAAATATCTAAAATTTGATAAAAATAATCAAAAAATTGGGTTTTCTGATAAAACTTTTGCTAAGATGATTGGTAAATATTAACAAACAAAAAAACCTATGAGTGAAGTAATAATAACCAATCCCACACCACCAAGTAGTTCATTTACCTTTAACGGTACGACATATATCAAAGCTACTCCAAATAACGATGAGCTAGAAGGCACCTCCGGCGACGATAGTATCAATGCTCTTAACGGAGACGATCTAGTTAATGGTGGAGATGGTAATGACATCATTGAAGGGAAAGGAGGCAATGACAGCATTGGTGGTGGTCTCGGTGACGATCGAATAGAAGGTCAAGGTGGCAATGATTTTGTCGTAGGTGGGTTAGGCAACGACAATGTAAGAGGTGGTGCTGGTGCAGATACAGTAAAAGGAAACGCCGGTAATGATATCCTCGACGGTGGCAACGGTGATGACATCATTGAAGGTGGTGAGGGTGATGATACTGCCAGAGGTGATACTGGGGCAGACTTCATAGATGGCGGTAGCGGAAATGATTATCTCGTGGGAGATAATGTAGGTCAGCCTGGGTCTAGCGATACAGTGCTTGGTGGAAGTGGGAATGATACTCTTGAAGGGGGTGCAGGAGGAGATAGCCTTGTGGGTGGTAGCGGAAATGATTCTATCATTGGTGGAGCTAGCAATGCTAATGGTGGCGATGGCGACGATACTATTCGAGGGGGTCAAGGTGCTGATTTTATCGATGGTCGTCTTGGCGCAGACCTGATATTTGGTGGTGCGGACGACGACATAATATTGGGAGGTGGAGGCAACGATATTATCCGAGGTGGTGATGGTAATGACAGCTTGGATGGTGGTATTGGTGCTGACAGTTTGTTAGGTGGTCAAGGTGACGACTATTTCATTGGAGGTGAAGGTGCAGACACTTTCATTGGTGGTATTGGTAATGACGTTTTTCATGCTGGTGGTGGAGCAGATGTGTATGTATTTAATGTGGATGCTTCTGGAGATATTGACACCCTCACCGACTTTAAGGGTACTACAGATGGTGACATTATTCAGATAGATGATGATATTATTCTTGGTAATGTTGGAGGTCAAATTGTACTAGATACAGTTGCAGACATTAATAATTTCACTCCTGATGGTGTTACTAATGTAGTTTACGAGGAAGTGGATGGAAATAGTGGAAGGCTTTATTTTGTTCAAGATGACAATACAGTACAACAATACGCATTCTTAGAAACTCCATTTGCTCAAGATACTCCCACAGCAGATGACTTTGAAATCATCTAATACGAGTTTCAAAAAAAACATTGTTAGAAAGTTTTTGTTAGTAGGAGAAGTGCAAATCGCTAGTGGTTTTATAGGTGATTTGACTGTAACTATTTTGGTGTAAAATTAGTATATAGCAATCCTAAATGATTTGTGAAAAATTTAGATGTATTTATTTTGTCTTCTACCTACCACCTAACACCTACCACCTACCACCACCAAAAATTTATAACTGAAATAGGATTGCTATATGAGACTCACAAAAATCATAAATTAATTTCCACAGGGAAGCATCCCAATTTACCGAATAATTAATAATTAAATAATTAAGGTTTAAAGCCGACCCAAATAATGAATAATTTCCTCGCGTATGTCTAGGGAGATAGTCTCAGATCAATTATTAATGCTCCGGTCTAAATAATGATTAATTGTTTTCCCGCAGAATGCACTCGCATTTGGCTGTCGCCGACATGAAAATTCTTAATTATATCTAATCCGTTTAATTGCACATACAATCTAACCTTGAAGAAGGTGTTAGGTTGTAGGTTGTAGGTTGTAGGTAAATAAACTCTGAATCATAATTAGTCAATCTACAGTTAGTTGGCTTAAATAGTGTAGACAGCAGATAGTAAAACTATTGACAATGGTAGAATAATCGGCTTAATTCTCCTACTGACTACTGTACGGACGATTCGCGTTTACGAAGTATTCCGGAGGAAATCGTCCCTACTGACTACTAGATTGATAGTGAGGCTATTCAACCGGATTTGATATTATTCAGGAGAGGTAATTATTAATTGTTAATTATTAATTGTTAATTGCTGAACATATCTATCATTATTATTATCATCAGGATTTAAGCATTTACCTGAATTTTCCCCATCAAATCTCAACGATCGCTCAGTCAACAATTTCGCTAGGCAAGCATCTATAAAAATTATCTTAGGATTCCCCCGAAAAGGGGGAATTGGAACAGAATTATTATATAGACTTAGCAAATCAGGGAGAAAAATTAGTATATGCAAAACGCTCCTGTTATTCAATTACCAAATGAAGCTGAAAATATAGCGATAAGGGCTTTATTGTGCCAGCAAGAAGGTAAACTGGAAGAGGCAATTTTTTATTATCAACAGGCACTTGAGTACAATCCAAATGTACAAACAGTTCATTATAATCTAGGCATTGTACTGCATCAACAAGGAGATTTATTAGGAGCATCTCAGAGTTATCAAACAGCAATTGCTCTCCAATCAGATGATATTAATTCCTACTATAATCTGGGAATTATCCAGCAACATCAAGGTTTACTAAAAGCCGCGATTAAAAGTTATCAGCAAGTAATACATTTATCAAAAACAGATGATACTAACAATCTTGAGTCTGTAGTAAATTCATACAGTAATTGGGGTTGTATTTTACTGCAACAGGGTGAAGCTGATGCAGCAATTTCTATATTTAAAAAAGCTCTGCTGCTGAAACCGGATGACTTGACTCTGCACAATAATATTGGTCAAGCGCTGTTACAAAAAATGAAACTAGATGAAGCGATCGCTACTTTTGAAACAGCCCTAAAATTAGCACCTGAATTTGCCGTAGCTTATTATAATATTGGCAAAGTATATCAATATCGGGCATTACATCAAGAAGCAGTTAGATATTTCCAGCAAGTAATACAATTAGAACCGGAAAATATTGCTGCTTATACTGAGTGTGGTTATTCTCTAATGGAGCTGGGAAAACTTACTGAAGCAGCAGCTTATTTACAAATAGCTATTCAGGATAATGCGTTTGTTGAAGGTTATTGTAAATGGGCTGGTTTATTAGCAGAAAGTACAGATGAGTTAGACAAAGCAAAAGTAGCCTGCGCCAAGTTTTTAAAAGCTCTACAAAAATATAATGTTTCTAGTTCATCATCTCTAGCAGAAATTTCTCAACCATTGGTAGAAACCTACTTGCATTTAGGAAATGTATCGGCCGAATATGGCAGACAAAACCAAGCCGAGTTTTACTATAAAGCTGCTTTAAATATTCAACCATTAGCAGCCGAGTATTATCTGAAATTAGGCAAGAGTTTAGTTGAGCAAAATCGGATTAATTCGGCAATTATCATTTATCATCTGGGATTAGCAATTTATCCTAAGCATCCGCAAATATCGGCTGATTTGCAGAGTATATCAACACAAAAAAAATCCCAGAAACAGCAGAATTTATTACCATCCTCCTGTCAAGGCTTAAACTGTCAACCGTGTTTACAGCGAATTTTTAAACAGTTTAATCCTATCCACTTAGGGAGTAAAATTTATACTTGTTCAGAAAATCAAATAACAGAAAATCTTCCAGGCAAAAATAACTCATTTAAACAACCAAAACCAGCAACATTTGTCGCAAAATTTCCCCAAGGTAGGGCGTGGGTTGTACCCCAGAAAAATTCTTGGATGATTTGTAATGCCATAGCAATTATTAACCAAGATAATCAACTTATAAAAGAACTTTCCCGCGAATATCCAGGTCAGTTACCAGGATGCAAAAATTACGATCTAAATAAACATCGAATTTTGGAATTAAAAGAACTTCCAGCATTAGAAGAAATAGATGGTACAGTAGCAGTATTATCAGGATTATCTGGCAATGTATATTTTCATTGGATGGTAGATATATTGCCTAGGTTAGAAATCCTGAAAAGTCAGAACATAGATTTAGCAGAAATAGATTGGTTTTTAGTTAATAGTTGTCAACAGCCATTTCAACGGGAAAGTTTGAAAATATTGGGAATTCCTGAAGAGAAAATTCTCGAAAGCGATCGCCATCCTCATATTCAGGCAAAAAATTTAATTGTACCCTCATTTCCCGGAGATTTAGGTTGGCTACCATCCTGGGCTTTGGAATTTCACCGTCGGGTATTTTTAAACAGAATAAAAGAGTCAAGCAACACAGAAACTAAGCCCATAAAATTTTATCCAGAACGGATATATATTAGTAGAAACAATTCACGATACAGACGAGTGTTTAATGAAGAGGAAGTAATATCAAAGTTAAGTCAATTGGGGTTTGTTTGTATTCACCCAGAATCAATGACTTTGACAGAACAAATTGCCATATTTGCTCATGCCAAAGTTATTATTGCGGCTCATGGTAGTGGGTTGACAAATATTATGTTTTGTCGTCCTGGCACGAAAGTTATAGAACTAGTATCGCCAAATTATATTAGACATTATTATTGGGTAATTAGCCAACATTTAGGACTTGAGCATTACTATCTCAAAGGAGAAGATTTTACCTGTTATCCAGTGCGGCAATTAATGTATCAAAATCCCCTCACCGAAGATATTATAGTTAACCTAAACTCTTTAGAAAAAATTATGAAAATCGCTGGTATTATAGAAAATCCCAAAATACAAGAAAAAGTTTTCAGTGGTGAAGTAAAAGCATCTATTCCCAACTATCCAGAACTTACCATCAGGGAAAAATTATCTGACCAAAATAGCACCCCACTTGTTGAATATCCCCTAGATAAAAAAATGTCATTAAAAATTAACTCCCTAGAAACAGCAGCTCAGTTACATCAACAGGCAGAATTATACTTAAAACAAAAAGGATTAACAGCAGCAAAAACAGCCTGCGAACAAGCCTTAAAAAATCAACCAGACTATGCTCCAGCTTGCAAAACATTAGGCAATATTTTCCATACTCAAGGGCAACTCGAACCCGCCTGGTATTGGTATACAAAAGCAATAGAATTAGAACCAAACTTTGCCGAAGCATATACAAACTTAGGCACATTATATGTTCAAAAAGAACAATGGCAAGAAGCGATCGCTTATTACCAAAAAGCCATAGAAATTAAACCAGACCTAGCAGCAGCTTACCGTAACTTGGCAAGAGCTTATGACAAAATAGGCAATGGGAAAGAAGCAGTAGAATGTCGTAAAAAAGCCTATTCTTTGGAAGCTACAAATCAAGAAATAAATCAATCAGACAGAATCAATAAATCAAAATCCACATCATCAAATGAACTAGCCCCAATAGGAATTCCTCAAGATAGCACAGCCACCTACAAAATATTAGGCAAAATGTTGCAATCTCAAGGACAAGTAGAAGCAGCTTGGCAGTCGTATAAAAAAGCCATTTCTCTACATCCAAATGATTCAGAAATTTATCTGAATATCGGCAGTTTATATGCTCAACAGCAACAATGGGTAGAAGCAATTGAATGTTATCAAAAAGCCCTTTCTCTGAACCAAAATTATGCCGATGCTTACCGAAATCTAGCTACAGCTTGGACAAAAATTGGAAAGCCAACAGAAGCTTATCAATGTTGGTATAGAGCCTATACTTTAGAGCCAGAAAAAGCAACAGCAGAAGAACATATGATATTAGGAAATACTCTGTTGCGACAAAACTTAATTGATAAAGCAATATCCTGTTATTGTCGGGCAATAGAATTAAATCCCAATTTATTAGGGGCTTATGAAAATCTAGGGGAAGCATTAAAGATTCAAGGAACAAAGAAACCGACAACACAAGTATTTTCCAATCATTGGCAAAATCAAGCAAATTCTCTTAATTTATTAACAGCAGAAAATCAAGGAATAATTCAACAGGTTAAGACAGACGAGCGGATTCAAATAGTTCAGAAACTCAAAAACTTTGAAAGAGTTGTGACTGATTTGGTAAGTACAGTCACATCAGCATTTCATCTAAAAAATGACTTATCAGATAATTATTTAGAATCATCTTTCTCCCTGGTAGAAAATAGTCAGCTTCAACTAAATGCAAATTCCCCAGAAATTATCAAAACTGTACATCCCAGAAACTCTCTGCTGTTAGAACCAGATTTAACTAATATTTATTGGAATCTAGAGTCAGAAAAACCCACTTTAAATACTCAAACAAAAACTAACAATACTCAGATTATTCACTCTGGTTTGGCAGAAAACAATATTTCCCAAATCGACCATAAAAAACGAATAAATGTCAAACTTGCTTTACCACCTGATGGAGCAGAAAATCTTCCTAATGTTTATCTTAAGCAAGCTCAAAATTATTATGACCGGGGACTGTATGAACAAGCAATTTTCCAATGTCAGCAAGCTATTTTTATCAAACCAGATGCAGTAACAGCTTACATACTTTTAGGAAATTCTCAGCAAAAAATCGGGCAAATAAAAGCAGCAGAGACAAATTATCAAAAAGCTCTTGACATTAATCCAAAAAATGCCTCAATTCATACTAAATTAGGCAATTTATATGCCGAACAAAAATTATGTGAGCAAGCAATTTATTGTTATCAAAAAGCCGCAGAAATTCAACCAAATAATGCTGATAATTATCGTAAATTAGCTAAAACTTGGAATCAATTAGGTCAAACAGCAGCAGCAACAGATTGTTGGTATCAAGCTTATTCTCTCGAACCCAAAAAAGTCACAGCTACCGACCATTTTAATTTAGGAAATACATTATATAAGCAAGGGCAAATTACTCAGGCAATATCCTGTTACCATCACGCCATAAAATTAAACCATACTTTTGCTACAGCTTACTATAATCTTAGCGTTGCCTTAAAACGTCTCGGAAAATTAGATGAATCAGCAATTTATCGTCATCAGGCAAAAGAAATATGGGGAGATAAAAATGGCAATCAATTTACTCAAAATCAGACTAATATTAAACCTGCTTTAAATTCTCAACCCCCACAAAAACAAAACGGTCATTTACCAAATACAACAAAAATAAATCCAGAAAGTCTGAAACCACAGCAGTTAAATCAAATAGAAAAAAATAGTCAAAAATCTACTCAAGAAGAACAACTCAAAGAAACCTTAAAAAAGGCTCAAACTTATTATTTAGAAGGATTATTTGAACAAGCGCTCGCCACCTGCGAAGCAGTAATTAAAATTAAACCAGAGGCAGAAGCTTATCAAATTATTGGTCAAGTTTTTCAAAGTACAAATCAAATAGATAATGCTCTTAAATATTATCGCCAAGCTCGGAAAATTAATCCTAATTTAGCTGCTGCTAACTATGGCATCGGACAAATATTAGCAGTGCATAAAAACTGGCATGAAGCTATTAATTATTATCGTCAAGCCTTACATTTACTACAGTTGAACTTAGATAGTCAAAAGTTCATAGAATTTAAACCCGATACTTGGGAAATTTATCAGCAATTAGGAGATGCACTACAGGAAATTGGAGAAATAGAAGAAGCCGTGAAAACTTACCGTCAAGCTCTTGAGTTAACTGAAAATTAGAAAAATTCCGGATTGAGAAAAAAAATCTAGAAGTTTCTAGAATGAATGAATATTAAGTTCGAGTAATATTAAGTTCAGATAATCAGTGGTAAGAACAAATAAAAATTCAATGAATTACCCACTTATACCAAGCGCGATAAATATTTGCTACAAACAGCTAGGGTACTTTTTAGGAGTCACCTCCTGAGAATGAATGGCTTCAATACCATTTTTTAGGTTGGAAATTATCTTTTTCGTCAACAGGACATCTTGTATAAAGTCTTTTGAGCGCCCAAATTATTCGTAACATTCTTTTTTCATGCACGGTATTACCCGTTAAGCAAATATACAGAATTAATTACACATTTTGCGAAACTGAATTTCCGATCCTTTAAGCAATAAGGAATAGCAAAAAATAAATGATTTAATTCTAGGACTCCCCTACTTCCTATTCCGTTAAATTCAGTCCAATGAGATATTTTTTACTTGGAAGTCTTTTATACCAAATCCGCTTTGCTAAAGCTCTATTCAAAAAATTCAAAGTGCCTAAACAGGATTTGATAATTTAGCTAACTAGCAATATTTGGTATTATATCATGTCCGGATAATTAGTGATGAAAACACTTTCTCCTCTTCTTCCCTTTTCTTCCCTCCTGACTTCTGACTCCTGACTCCTTCTTCAAATAGTAATTACCAAAAAGTGTGAGGCACAAAATTCTAAGTTTTAGGGAAAAGCTATCTGATGGGAAGAAAAAGAAAACTGTACATATGCGTGCCTAAGAAACGCTATAGTACTTGGCTTATTTGATATTTAAAAATTGGAAATATCCAAGAGTCAAAAAAAGAGACGACAAAGCTTCCATGACCAGGGTTAGTTAAACTCTGAAATTTTAGAATCAAATAGCCATGACATTATTTATGAGCTTTTCCTCAAATCAAAAATATCGTAATCAAATACTCTAAATTTATTATGGAGACCGAAAAAGATTCCTATAAAAAAAATCGAATCAAGCAGCACCCCAAGTCTGCAAAAAAATACTACAGCTCAGGTAAAATTTCAGCTCTACAAGGAGATTTAGAATTAGCTATTACTTCTTACCGCAAAGCCCTAGAAATTGACCCATATTTCACAGAAATTTACTACTCATTAGCAGATATTCTGGTCAATCAAAACAGACCAGAAGAGGCAGTAAACATATATAAACAAGCAATTAAAATTCAACCCAATCTATGGAAAGCTCATCACAACTTAGCCAACCTACTACAAGAAATGGGAGACTTAGATGCAGCAGTAACTATATATAATCAGTCAATCAAACTCAACCCAAAATTTTCTTGGTCTTATCATAATTTAGGGGAAACCTTAGTAAAACAAGAAAAATTATCTGAGGCAATTTCAGCTTACCGCCAAGCAATAGAATTAAACCCAAACTCCCCCTGGTCTTACTTCAACCTAGCAGAAACATTAGTAAAAATTGAGCAATTCTCCGAAGCGATCGCCACCTATAAAACTGCCATAAAACTACAGCCAGATTTACCAAAGATACATGAAAAATTAGGGGATGCTCTACAACAACAAATGCAGCTTTGTGCAGAAGAAGCAGTTAACTCATATCGCCAGGCAATAAACCAAAATCCAGATGATATAGAACTGTATCATAAAGCTTTAGAAATTCAACCCAACGACGCAGAATTATATTTGCAATTATGTCAGATATTAGTTAGACATAATGAATTAGACGAAGCAATTATTTTTTATCAAATGGGATTACAAGCCAATTCGGCTACCTCAGATATACCCGCACAATTTGACTTAATGGAGTTAGGAAATGCTTGTGCCAAAAATGGTAAATTCAAAGCTGCTATTTTCTTTTATCAAGAAGCACTTAATCACAACCCAGATAATAACTTAATTTCCTGGCAAATAGAAAACACAATAGCCATGAAAAATCGGGAATTTGCCTACCCCGTAGAAATGCTAGAATATCTCCGTCTCGTAGAACCAAAACCACTAACTCTAAATACCAGCGACAAACCAATTATTTCCATAATTATCCCTGTTTATAACCAAATTTTACATACCTATAATTGTCTCAGAAGTCTAGCAGCAACCTTAGATAATTCTGTAGCATTTGAAGTAATTGTTATGGACGACCACTCTAGCGACAATACTCAAGAAATACTCAGTCAAATTTCAGGAATTAAGTCAGTCTTTAACGAACAAAACTTAGGTTTTATCGGTTCATGTAACCGAGGAGCAAAATTGGCAAAAGGCGAATATTTAGTATTTTTAAATAATGATACAGTCGTCATGCCCAACTGTTTCCAGGAAATGTTAGAAACATTCAGAAAAATACCAAAAGCCGGATTAGTAGGTGCTAAATTTTTATATCCCAATGGAAAACTTCAAGAAGCAGGTGGAATTCTGTGGCAAGATAGCTCCGCATGGAATTATGGCAGATTAGACCATCCCAATAAACCAGAATATTGTTATTTACGAGAAGTCGATTATTGCTCCGGTGCTGGAATAATGATTCCCACCAAACTATGGAGACAAATAGGAGGATTTGATACCCGTTATAAACCTGCTTATTATGAAGATACCGACCTAGCATTTGAAGTGAGAAAAGCTGGCTATAAAGTCTTGTATCAACCTCTAGCTAAAATAGTTCATTTTGAAGGAATATCTTCAGGCACAGATGTGACTAAAGGAGTCAAAAAATATCAAGTAGTTAATCATCAAAAATTCATGGAAAAATGGCAAGACGTTTTAAAACTGCATCGACCAAACGGAATTGAACCTCATTTTGAACGAGAAAGACCAGTACAAAAGCGATTATTAATGATAGATGCTTGTATGTTAACGCCCGACCAAGACTCAGGCTCAGTAACAGCTTTTAACTTAATTAAAATCTTTCAATCTCTTAATTACAAAATAACCTTTGCACCAGATAACTTACTATATGTGGAAAAGTATACAGAAGACTTACAAAGGTTAGGAGTCGAATGTTTATATTGCTCCCATGTAACTTCAATTCAATCTCATTTAGAAACCTATGGCAGTCAATATGATGTCGTATATTTAGCCAGACTAGAATTCACCGAAAAACACATAGATAATGTCAGGAAATTTGCGCCCCAAGCAAAAATAATCTACGACACAGTTGACTTACATTATCTCCGAGAGCAAAGAGAAGCCAAACTAAAAAATAGTTTGGAATTAGATAAAAAAGCAAATCAAACAAAAGATAGAGAATTAGCATTAATGGCAAAAGCAGACTGTACGTTAGTAGTTAGCATGATGGAAAAACAAATATTAGAAGAAGAAAATCCTCACTTAAAAAATATAGAATTTTTCAATATGCCCAGAGATATATATGGTGCAGAAAAAGAATTTGATGCTAGAAAAAATATCTTATTCATAGGCGGATTTCAACATCCACCAAATGTAGATGCAATGCTTTATTTTGTGCAAAAAGTGTTTCCCTTAGTCAAGCAAAAAATCCATGACATGAAAATTTTTATTATCGGTAGTAGAGCACCCGAAGAAATTTTAAAATTATCCTCAGATGATGTAATAATCACAGGTCATGTACCCGATGTTTCAGAATATTTTCATAACTGTAAACTGTCAGTAGCTCCCTTAAGATATGGAGCAGGAATTAAAGGCAAAATTTTGACAAGTTTTAGCTATGGATTGCCAGTAGTAGCCACATCTATTGCTGCAGAAGGAATGGGAATTACAGATAATTATGATGTGTTAATTGGAGATAATCCAGAACATTTTGCTCAACAAATTACTAACTTATATTTAGACAATAAACTGTGGTCAGACATTTCTCGAAATTCACTCAATACCATATCAAGTAGATATTCAATGGAAGCTGTAACTAATAAATTTGATGAACTTTTAAGCAATCTAAATATTCGTCAAAAAAACCTAATATCCTAGTAAACAACTACGTCAAATATTGTAATCAAACAAAACGATCCTGAAACAATCATAATGTTGAGATTATCTATATGGGAAAACTCAATTTTTGATATAGGAAGGAACTCGCAGATGCAAGTTAATCAAGTAAACATTCCCGTCAAAGGCTCAGTAAAACAAGTAAGTGAAATTATTGGTTTATTCAATGATATGTGGGTGGCGCAAAAACTCAGCTTTACCATCAAAAGCGAATATCCCATCCGAGAAATTGAATTAGAAGGATATATTTCTAATCAATTTCCTGAAGGCAATAGCTTTACATTGAAAGTAGGTAAAGAAACTAAGGAAATTAGTAGCCCAGGAAACCAAGTCTTTAACTGCTCAATACCCGTAACCCTAACAGCTTATCAGAAAACAAAAGTTGAAGTAGTAAGCGAAAAAATATTTAATCCCAAACAGCAGGGATTAGGTGAAGACCAAAGAGACTTAAGTTTTATTTTGGTTAACTTTAATATTAAACGGGGAAAAACAGCAGGAGAATATTTGCTAGAGGGAAAACACTTAGAGATAAAAGGCGAACTTGCAGCAGCTATTAGCTGTTACCAAAAAGCTATTTCCTTAAATCCAAAATTCCATTGGTCTTACTATAAATTAGGAGAAGCTTTGGTCAAACAAGGAAAATATCAAGAGGCGATTAGTCATTATTATCAAGCAGTGGAACTAAATCCTAATTCAACTTTATTTCTCTCTAATTTAGCAGAAGCTTTAGCACAAGAAGGCGATAGGGAGCAAGCTAGTATATATCTCGAAAAAATCTTAAAAATTGAGTCAAATTTTTCCCAATTATATAGTGCCAAAAGTCGGGAATATTTTCCTAGGCAATTCCTGGTAAAAAATACTATCTAAAATCTGTAGTTAAAAATGAAAAGACAAATCTTAATTCACCATCACATATTTAAAAACGCAGGTACTTCCTTACAATATGCTCTGAAAAACTATTTTGGAGAAAAATATTATGAATGCGAACTACCATCAAGTCAGATGGTGACAAAAGATGATTTGGAAAAATTCATCTTAGAAAATCCGCAGGCTTTAGCAATATCAGGACATCATATTTGCCTGCCTACTCCTCAAGGGAAAGAATATCAAACCTTGTCTATTATTTTATTAAGAAATCCATTGGCAAGAGTAGAGTCAATTTATAAGTTTGAGAAAAAGCAAAATGCTAAAACACCAGGAGCAACAAAAGCAAAAGAACTAGATTTTAAGGGATATGTCAGATGGAGATTGGATAAAACTCCCACAATGCTATGTAATTATCAAACTTATTATTGTGCCAGAAAAGATAAAAGTGAAGGGAGTAAAATACCCACAGAAAAAGACTTAGAAATAGCCATTAAAAATCTGAAAGCTAGTGCTGTGGTAGGTACAGTAGAGAGATACGAAGAAACTTTAGAATTAGCTAATAAAGTATTGAGTCAACATTACTCAGGGATAAATTTAGAATATAGTTATTTAAATGCGACTAATAAGAAAGCAATAAAACCAGAAGCAGAAATTAATCAAAAACTTGAATCAGAGTTAGGGCAAGAAATGGTAAATGAACTAGAAGAGGGGAATAAATTAGATACAATTTTATGGAGAGTAGCCGATAGAATTTTAACAGAAAAGTTGACAGAAAAATTAGAAGTTGTAGGGGGAGGAAAATGAAGAGAGAAAACAATGCAGTTAGAGAATTTGTCAGGGAAGAAGTCTAATTAGTCGTAAAGGAAATAAATTTAAGTGGAGAATCAATCTAACACATCACTTACCCAGAATGAAGACGCTGTTAAAAACACTAATAATTCCAAACAGCAAAAAGGGCAATTAAATGATGAAGAATTTCAGACATTAATTAGATTAGCAAAAAAAGTTTTGTGGTGCGATCGCGAAACCAAACGCCAAATTGAAAGTCACGGAATTCATGTCATTCCCGCAAGGTTTTATTCAGAAATTCCCACTGTAGAAGAGATTGAAAATTCCTTTGAATATCGGGATACTGAAAAAGGTCCTTTTCATTCTTCCCAAGTTTTTAACCAAGAGAATATTATTAACTTCTTGGCAGAAATACAAACTTATGCAGATGAATTTAACCCACC
>JBARXI010000551.1:0-5880 GCA_049647275.1 Microcoleaceae cyanobacterium | reverse complement strand
GAGTTGTAAACCAAATCTGCAATTTGATTAGTTCCCTCATAACCCATAAACGGCTTATAACCAATCGGGAAATTCTGAATATGAATCGGCGCTGCAATAACACCACAAGGAATATCTAACCTTTTGCCAACATGACGCTCCATTTGCGTGCCAAAAATAGCCGAAGGTTCCACACGAGCGATCGCATCTCCAATATCACCATTATCCTCAGTAATTAAAACCTCATCACAATATTCACTAACCTGTTCCCGGAACCAGTCAGCATCATACTTACAATAAGTACCCGCCCAAACTACATGAATACCCATCTCCCGTGCCAAAATTTTCGTCATTGCAGCAGCATGAGTATTATCGCCAAATACCACCGCTTTTTTACCAGTTAAATTTTGACAGTCAATGGAACGAGAAAACCAAGCTGCTTGAGAAACGTGCAAAGTTTGATTATCAATAAATTCCTCATAGTCAACATTGGCACCTTGAGCATTAACCACTTGCTGAATTTTCCGAATACAACGAGCAGTTTCCACTACACCCATAGGAGTAATGTCAATATAAGGAGTTCCAAACTCTGACTCTAAATATTTAGCTGCCATTAACCCCAGTTCGCGATAAGGTGTGAGATTAAACCAAGCGCGAGGTAGATTTTTTAAATTGTGAACTGACGCACCTTCAGGAATTACTTCATTAACCTCGATACCTAAATCTGCCATTAAGCGTTTTAACTCAGTGCAGTCATGTTGGTTGTGAAAACCGAGGGTAGAAACCCCAATGATATTAACAGAAGGTTTTTCAGTTTTCCCCTCTGGAAGTTCCCCTTTCTTTTTCGCCTTCTCAATATAATATTTAACTATTTGCTGCAAAGTGCTGTCTGCTGCTTGGAGTTCGTTAACGCGGTAATGATTAACATCTGCCAGCATCACGTCACCCTTTGCATCAATTTGAGCGCGCTCGACAAAATTTTCTAGGTCTTCTTGCAGGATGCTGGAAGTACAGGTAGGAGTAAGAACAATTAAATCTGGAGCTTCTTCCTTGTCTTTACGGATGATATTATCTACCACTTTTTCTTGGGAACCCCGCGCCAGTACATTACGGTCAACGACACTAGTGGTAACTGGTGTATAATTACGTTCTCTTTCTAACATCGAACGCATAACATTGAAGTAGTCGTCACCGAGGGGAGCGTGCATGATGGCGTGAACGTTTTTGAAAGAGGTGGCAACGCGCAATGTGCCAATGTGAGCCGGGCCTGCATACATCCAGTAAGCTAATTTCATATAATCTTCTCCGTTTTTTTGTTAATGGTTGTGGAAGTTGGTTAATTTTTGACTCTTCCCCAGTCCTCACTTACCAGGAGAGGGAGTTAGATTTTTAGGGGAGTTGTTTGCCTCATAACCTGGTGTTGTTAAGTCTCTTCTGATTGTCTCAGATTTTGATGTGTTTATTCATTGAATGGGGCCAGTAGAACAATTTTTGTTTAGGTTATCCCATATACCAGGAATTTAGTTTGCCATTAAGACAATAAGATTGTTGTTTTACTTAATTATTCTTAATTATTTGGTTAATTTCTGTTAATTAGGGACAGAAAAGGTTGACAACTGTTTGATATGCGTATACGAAGAAAGCGATCGCATAAGGTGAATTAGCGATCGCTCTTTACAAAAATATCAATCTTTTTCGGTAAATTTTTTAGAAATGTAACTATAGCACCTTATAAAAATCTGGACAGTTTTAGACAAATTCTCCATCGGTGAAGTTAAAGGATATAATTCTAAAATTTTGACCGCCTGACTCCTGAAGCTAAATAGAGCGTTTCTACTCCTCCTGCCAAAACAGTGGCAACCGAGGAGCCACTTGTAGACTTGCCTCTAACTCCAATTTCCAAGCCTGGGGCGTAGCAGTTGACTTGGGGCATCTGACAGCACCAATTTAGGGGTTGACCATTGATATCTGCGGCTGAAACGGCAATTACATCAGATAAACGGGCTGGAAAGAGTAATGTCTCAGCACCCTGATTTCCAGCAGCTGCTAAAACCACACAACCTGCTTTGATTGCTTGACGCACGGCCTGAGTTACAACAGTTGTGCCGCGAATTCGTCCTAAAGGCATGATCATCACATCTGCCTTTTCGTAAACAGCCCAACGAATTCCTTTGGCTAACGCTTCTGCTGCCCTATGTCGATCGCCTGTTCCTAAAACTTTCCCCACTAAAAGTACAGAGGCGGGAACTAACCCCCAAAATCCATCTATACCCTGAGCAACCAGCAATCTGGCGTTTTTTGTGCCGTGTCCGGTGGAATCGAAGACCCCACCAGACTCTGTGAAATCTCGCCCTTGAATTTGAGCGTTTTGAAATTGACGATCGCCTCCGGAAATCCCAGAGTCTAGTAGCGCGACTCGCATTCCTGTTCCATTCTCCTTGTCTAAAGCCGGATGCCAACATAGTCGGTTAGGGCCATTGCAATGGGAGGTAAAATGACGAAGGATTTCTCGCAGATCGACTTGGGGTGGCAAGTTTTTAACAGGGGAAGGGACAGAAGTAGAAAGCATACTCAACTCTGGGAAAAGGGATCGACAGTTCAAATTACAAGAAGATAGGACACTTAGGCATATAACTTCCAGTAATAGTTAATTATGTAGTGACCTTTATGTCCATAGAAGTGAGCGGTACGAATGCCAGAAGTTCGGCTACCCAATGTGCCATTGGGATAATACCAACGCGCACCGAAACTGGGAACATTACAGCTAAGAACCCTGACGGGGAAAATATCATCTTTAAACAATTTGATGATCCAGCCGATCAGCTTGTCTACAAGCCAAGCTGTAATTTGTCCAATGGCTTTGGCAATTGCCGGCCCGACTAGCGAGGATACAGCACCTGCTACAGCTTTACTGATAGCCTGCTTGACATAGTGGCGAATCTTAGTGTAGACATCATTCAAGAAATTAGAAAGACCTCCATGATCTTTTTCTGCCAAAATCAAGGAAACTTTGTAAGCTTTTGGCCAGTATTGACCTTCCCGCATACTGAACCAGTGATATTTCCAATGAGGAGAGTAGTTTTTTTGATCTCCATCATCAAATCCACCTCCAATAAATTTTTCAGGAACCTTCTTCGTATCACCAGTTTCATCTACGGAAACACCAGCAAGAGCAATTTCATCATGTCCCCAGAACTCTGGGTTAGTTTCATCAATACATTTAACTCGCGTGATGTAAAATCCAAGTTTGTCTGTAACAGCTTGCTCTTCAAAGTCGTCTGAGTCACTAGCTCCGAAGGGTTCTTCTGAGTAGCTCTGCCCCCAAATTTCTTGCAGTTTCTCCGCATCATAAACTTCTGACTTAACTGCTGCTTCAACTGCTTCTTGATTTGCGTCTTCAAAATTCCTCACATTGGCAATAGCAGCAGGAAGTTGAGCCTTCGGAATGAGAAGACCTTGGTCAGTCATCTGAGCAATACCCTGAGGGAAACTAACTTGAGGAACTTTCAATCCCAAAAGCTTTTGATCGATTTGGAGTTTCGGCAAAACAGTGGCTTCTTCAACCCGATCTATTCCCATGCTGAGATATTCTTGGCTACTCAATTTTCCGTAGCGCCCAAATAAATTCTCTCGCATTTCTTGAGGAGCCATCGCCAGTTCGGTAGCTTTAGCACGAATACTGGCACGCTTATCCTCTTTCATAGAGTTAATCGCTTCCTGAAAAGTTGCCTCCAATGTTTCCGGGCGAGCCTGTTGTTCTATATCAGCAGCCGCAGTTGTAAAAGAATACTTAGCTGCATCTAGGACATCATTAGCAATCTTACGCAGTTCGCTATTGTCAATTTCTTCAATTTGATCTGTATCAGAAGCTATCGGTTTCAAGAACCCTGGCTCTAGACTTAATTTAGCAGAGTTAATGTTTGAAAAGCTTTGCATAATTATTTCCTCGTTGAAATTCTATTCCTGTGAATCATTTTCCTAATTTGAGTTGAGTCATTTAAGTGTTTCATGCTTCAACCCTCTTGTTACTATTAACGGTTGCCCTGTAGAAAATATTCCAAAATTTGTCAAAAATACAGCGTTTCCCGTTGTTATGAGGTACAAAATTTTAGGCTTGAGGGAACAGGGAACACCGGAGCTGGGAACAGGGAACAGAAAAGAATAAAAACAACTGTACCTCTGTACCTCATAGCTTCGGAAACTGCTGTATTTTGAGAAAAATATCTTGATCTAGTTTAAAAAATTGCTAAACAAGAGTTACAGCTCATATTGATTTCCACAAATACTTAAGATCGGGTGTTCGGTGACAACAAGTCGAGGTAATACCAAATTCAAAAAAGGGAACAGGGAACAGGGAATAGGGAATAGGGAATAGTTCTGATATCCTTACTATCAGGACTTACGCACAGGCACTAGATACAGTAATCAAAAACTATAGTGCTACCCTAAATATAGCGTTTATAACTGGAAAATGCGTAATTCCTGACTATTTTAGGACTACCCAAAAAAGATAGTTACAGTAAAATCGTCTGCAAAACTATTAAGATATTTGTGATTCTTGTCACTCCTGTAGGAGCAATTCATAAATTTCCCCTACCAACAAACCGAATGTAGCAATACTTTTGAGCATTGGTATAACTCCTTCTGCATAACTGCGAAATTCTGGGAAATACTGTCTCTTTAAGTTGATAAATTAGTGTCAGTTGCATTTCTATCTGATTCAATACTCAAGTATATGTATGATCTTATAAGTTTCTAGTTGTCCCAGATTTAGACTAAAGAATCTTGGAGGTTAGCGATAATGCTTCCTATCACTACCGCGATCGCGTATTTAACCTCTGGGGTTTAAGGAAGAAGGAAGTCAGACTACTGTGACAGTTACTGCATAACTATGAAATTCTAGGAAATACTATCTCTTTAAATTGAGAAATTAGTGTCAGTTACATTTCTGTCTGATTCTTTCGAGTCATTAATTACAACCGTAATATTTTGGATTTAAGCATCTCACAAATACACAAATAATTATCAATTTTCCTAAAACTATTAGGTCAGTGGCACACAAGTTTAAATACTAGGACCTGTATTTTATGTTTTGTCAGACACTTGTAAAGACTCAAAGTCAAAAAATATTCAACCGAGAAATTGACTATTGGAATCAATTAATTAATAGTTCCGACCATAGAAAAATTATGGAAAATATTGCCCGCAAACGTACTTATAATACGATTATTCCTTGGGAAGATGCTCTGCAGATAGCTTACTTGAAAATTGTAGAAGCAATTCAAGCAGGAAAATTTTCTGGTGACACAACTCAGGATTTTTATCGTTGGTCAGCCAAAGTAGCAAAAAATTCGATCATTGATTGCATTTACAAAGCGAAAAATCAATATTGGATCAGCTTAGATCGATATGTATCTGATACAGATGTGACTTTACTAGAAACTTTATCAAATAAATCGAATTTATGGGAAAATTTGGAGATAGAAGATTTAGCCTTCAAAGCAGCTGAGATTGTCCAAAATCTCGACCAATGTTACCCCAAACGAAAGTACCAGAATCTTTGGTTAGGAAGACTTCAGGGTAAAACTCAAACAAAACTTGCTCAAGAAATGGGATTAAGGCAAAGTACCATTTCTAAGCGCTGGAAAGAGCTAGAAAGTCTTTTACTTGAAGAGATTGGATTTTAAAAATTAGTAGGGGGTTGTCATTTCAGTTAGCCTCCTATCGGAGGAACTGCGCTAGCCTCCTATCGGAGGAACTGCGCTAGCCTCCTATCGGAGGAACTGCGCTAGCCTCTTGCAGAGGAACTGCGCTAGCCTCTTGCAGAGGAACTGCGCTAGCCTCTTGCAGAGGAACTGCGCTAGCCTCTTGCAGAGGAACTGCGCTAGCCTCTTGCAGAGG
>JBARXI010000550.1:0-21598 GCA_049647275.1 Microcoleaceae cyanobacterium | reverse complement strand
CACAAGTCAGGAATGACTTTAAATTCAGGTAGATATGAAGCCTAAAGAAATTAAATATCTTGCCTATTTCTAGCATCCAAAAATTTTAACTGTTGATACAACATCCCAATTTTTATTAACTTCACACCAGTTTGACTCGCCATCCGGAAAGGGTTGCCAATAATACCTTCTATTTCTAAAGGTCGTTGTAGATCGTAGTCAACTTTCATGCTAGTTAAATAAGGTTTTAGCTTGTCAGTGTGGTCTAACATTTTTTGAATATAACTGTCAGGAATTTGGCACTGACAACTTTTCGCACCCTCTACAACTTCCTGCATTATTTCTGTGACTAAATTTCTAGTATTACTGTCTCCCATCATTTCGTCTGTTCGAGCATTTAGAATTACTGACAAGCTATTATAAGGAATATTCCAAACTAATTTTTTCCATCTTTCTGAGAGTAAATCTTCAGTCAAATTAACTGGCACTCCGGCACTTTCAAAATCCTGGGCAATTTCACGCATTTTATTATTAACGCCAGCAGGTTGATAAGCATTGGTATATTTTCCAATCCTAATTAGACTGTAATCTAAATGGAGAATGTGACCAAAACCTATTTTATTAGAAGCAATATTACATACTCCTCCAATTACTCGTTGCTCACCAACAATTTTGGCAATTTCTGGTTCTGCACCTAAGCCATTTTGTAAGAGTAATACAAAGCTATTTTCTTTGATTAAAGGAAGTAATAATTCTGGCAAAATATAATTTTGTGTTGTTTTTAATGCCACGATAATTACATCACATTTTGGCATTTTATTACTGTCGTTATAAGCGTTAACTTGAGGTAGGGTAAAGTCGCCATCTTTTGATTCTATGATTAAGCCATTTTCTCGAACGTGCTGATAATCACTACGCAGTAAAAAATGAACTTCTAGCCCTGCTTTTTGTAGTTTTGCGCCGTAAAATCCGCCTAGTGCGCCACTTCCAATAATAGCGTAAGTATTTTTTGACATTTTATTGATATTAAATTGATTCTATTAAAGAAAGAAAGCATTACATGAATTTTAACACGGATATACAGGTGATGAGACCAAAGTTGCAAGGCTTGATAGGATTTTTTTACACGAATATACGGATAATTAGAAGTAGCAAAGTCAGACTCGACAGAAATTTTTTACACCGATATATTGATGATTAGACGGAAGTTGGAAATTCTAACAAATAAGGTTTTTTTTTGTGAAAATATTGTGTTATTGTTGAGTTGATAAAATTTGTTCAGATTTATTATGGCTAATACTTTTCAACCCCTAGAATGTGATACTGATATTTTGATGATTGGTAAAGATACTTTTACTGTTGAACGGTTTAAGGAGTTGACAGTGGAGAAAATTACATCTTTCTTTAACAGCAGTAGATATAGAGAGGGTAGTATATTTGATATTTTTAGGAAGCATATTATTAAAATATTTGACAACTCTTTGGTATTTAATCTCAGAAATATTGAATTAATTTTTCCACCTGAAGGCATAGAATCTAAGATTTTAAAATTAGGTGATTCTGAATGGCAAACAGGTAAAATGAGAGTTCATGTTATGGTTATAAATGCTTCATAAGTCAAAATTATTAAATTAGAATTCTGTTACAACGAATCTCCAGAAGCAGAATCACCATTAGACGATATTCGACAAAGAGAAGACTATCAGAACCTTTTAAATAATGAATAAATCTATTACTGCCAAGCTAGGGAAATTTGAAAAGTACAAAAAAAACTCTACCTAGTATTTCACTGCCAATGAAGACTTAAGTATTGTTGAAAATTTATTGACTATTATGATTTTATCTAGTTCAGTTTTTAAACTTTACTTTTACTACATGAATAGTCTTTTTCCTATCCACTTTGTTATGCTTCCTAAAACAAATCCTGATGCTAATGCTAAAAAAATATAATTTATATCTAGAACTTCAGCTTCACTTCTCTGAATATTCTGAATAAATAAAGAAAAAATAGTAACAATCAACAACAAGCTTACAGCTATAATTAGAGTTCACCCAAAAGTTATACTTCTAAATGCTGCAACAAAACCAACTACAAAGAAAAATATTGTAAATCCTCTCATCAGCGGATTTATTATCAAATCAAAAAAAGTTTCAATATCTCCATAATTCTCTTTTCCCTTAAATTTACTCAACTATGAACCTTGAAAACTAAATAACCATTCTCTCATTTCATCAGATAATTTTTGCCTACTTCTAGTTTGAGGATGAATACAAACGTGCTTCGTAATAGCCCTCGCCACCCACCTCTCTTCCACCTCTTTTAAAAAGACTTGATAAGAAATCTCAAACTCATCATCTCCCCAACTTTTAGGCATTAACTCAATAGTTAACTCATCTCCACAAAACATTGGGCGACGAAAATCAACATTAGCATGAATAATCGGAATAGCCATTTCTTGGTTACTAAAAAAAACCTTCAGATGAATACCAAATGCCACCAAAGATGCTTCATAAGCTTCATGGCACATTGCTAAAACATTAGCAAAATAAACCACACCCGCAGCATCAGTATCTTGAAAATGAACTATTCTTTGATAATAAAAAGGCATTTGAATTGATTAAATTATTTAGTTATTAGCATCATTTATATATAACCTTTTTTAGTTAGATGAGGTGTAAAATTTAGGATTTTAAGGAATAGATAATCTGGCAAAATCAGAGTCAAAAAATAGGGAATAGGGAGGCAGGATAAGCCCATCTAAAACCCTATTAAAATGGTAATTTGAGCATTTATTTATAGAACCCATTTGAGAACTATAATAATTACCATAGTCAAGTCTTTTCAGCATCAATTTTGAGGAAAAATCTGCATTGCCTCTCCCCACATATTCCCTCTTCTCTCCCCATATCTTCCCTCTTCCCTCTGCTCTCCTGACTTCTGTCTCCTGACTCGGTGACTCCTAGCTAAAAAAATTCAATATTGACAAAGATACCAAATGGGTTCTATAGAATAGAAGGCGTGAAGGAGTCTGTAAATTTGACTTTAACCGAAAATAAGGCAAGACATTTGAGCTTTTATGCAACTAAAAATCAATCGGGACTATTTAGACTGGGTTTTGTCCAAAATTTACGCTAATCAAGGCTTCTTTACCTATGCATTGAGGATTTTTATCTGTATTTAGTGATACAAATTTATATGAGCTTACCTTGAATAGGGAGGGTATGAGGTAAAAATTATTTACCCCCTTACCTGCATGATAAATAAACTCTATAAACACTCGAAAATATGTGGGAAACCAGGTTTTTTAACAGAATTGATATTCTTTGCCTGAAACTATCAAACCACTAAACCAGGTTTCCCATGTTGCTAAAAAAACGGCTGATAAATTTATTTACCTAAAACCTAAAATTACCCCTTATTTTTGATTAACATTACATCAATAATATTAGTTGCTATCTCTTCAGAAATTTCCAACGCATTACAAAGTTCATCCAAAAGTTGCTCTTCCTCTTCTGCAATGTCACTATCTGCTAAAACTAAATCTGTACTAACAGCAAATACAGTTTCTTTTAAATTTTTAGGAACAGTAGCAACCGCCGCATCAAACAAAGGCTTCATCTCCTTATTTTTAATCATACCTAGAAGCCGATCTATCATTTCCTTTTTGCGATCTTCTGAATAATTACTAAACAGTTCCATACGAGCCAAAATACTATTAATACCTTGTTTTTCGCTCTCAGTAATTACGCCATCAGCAGCTACCGCAATTAAAGCTAGTGCTGCAAAAGCTTCAGCCGGTTCTAGTTTAATATCAGTAGCTTTAACAGTAGTATTTCCTTCTTCAAAAAGAGCCATATTAGTTACCTCGTTACTTAATTTTTTTTACTACAATAATTACAGTGTTTTTTGCTGTTGAGAAACTGCTAAATCAGCCCTCATAAAGTCAACAAACTGGCGTGCAGTTCGCCCAGAACGCCCATTATTTCTAGTAGCCCATTGTAAGGATCGATCATCTAAACTTTCAGGATTTAGGTTAATTCCTGCTTGTTTTGCCAGATGTCTGACAATTGTCAAATAAGTGTTTTGGTTAGCAGGTTCAAAAGTTAAAGTTAAACCAAAGCGATCGCTAAAAGAAAGCTTCTCTTGAACCGTATCCCAATTATGAACCTCATCGCTATCTTTTGGGCGAGGGCGGTCGTTAAAAAATTCTCTAATTAAATGCCTTCTATTTGATGTAGCATAGACTACCACATTCGGGGGTCTAGCAGTTAAATTACCTTCTAAAACGACTTTAAGAGCCTTAAAAGCATCATCATCTTCTTCAAATGAAAGATCATCTACAAAGATAATAAATTTTTGTGGAACATTCCGTAATTGTTCCACAATTAACGGTAAATCTTTTAACTCAGACTTAGCCACTTCAACTAAACGAAGATTGCGCTGACTATACTCATTTAATAATGCCTTTATTAAAGAAGATTTACCCGAACCACGACTACCATAAAGTAACACATGAAGTGCTGGATATCCTGCTAGAAGAAATTCTGTATTTTTTATTAAAGAATCTCGTTGAAATTCATAACCAACTAATTCTTTTAACTGGACTGGATCGGGATAGGCAATAGTCAACAGTTGACCGCCACGCCATTCAAAGGCCATTGATTCAACAAATAAACCAGTACCAAAATGGCCGTAATGAGTGGCTAGGGCCTCAATGGCATCTGCCCAATTTTCTAAACTTCTTAACTTCTCATATATAGCTTTTCTGGCCTTTAGTTGGATACTCCAAACCACAGGGCCCTCTGCCAACTTGGCTGCTTTTTGCACCCACTGACTGATTTGCTCCCCACTACATTGATAAAGACTTTGTAAAATCTGCAAATCATGTTTTGCTGCCACGGTTAATGCTGGAGTGAGACTGGTAAAGTCTTTCTGTTGCAGTTGTTTACTAAAGGGATTATCATCTCTGAGAATTTGAGAAATTAGATATTCCTGCCAAGATATATTTGTATTAGCAATATTTCTAAACCAGTTACCATAGGCCCGAATACATTCTATTCCACTCCCATCATTTTGAGATAGAGATTCTAATAGCTCTAGAAAAGCTTCACCGACTGGGCTTTTCAAGACAGAATGATACAACAGAAGTGATGCTGCTTGCTGTTGCAATTTTTGAATCTGGGCGATGGCTTGGGAATCTAAAGAGGACATAATTAATAATTGGACTGCCTTGATGATAACTGGCAACTCGGAAGCCTTATTTATTTTTTATAAATATGGGTAACTCTGAAAAAAGTCTACTCTCCATAGTTGTAAAGAACCATTTTTTTACATTAACTTAAGATATTGGAGATATGACTTTGGGCATAGCAAATAAATACTTATGTTGTGATAAACTTGTCGAGGTAAGTCCTACAGATGAAATTAACAATTAATCAGACTGATGAAAAATTTAATTGACAATATCAAACAATTTCAGTTAAGGCGAGTTATAGCTTTTTTTGTAGTTGGATGTTTACTCTTAGTCAGTACTGCTTGCTCTACTCCAACAACTCCTAATGTTTCTAGTAGCGAGACAGCGGAATTGAATAGTGAACTTTATGCGCCTATCCAGGAAAAAAATAATGAAGGTATGTATCCATATAATGATGCAGATTCTTCTCCCACAGGTAGTGATAAGGTAAAAAGAAAAGCTAAAAGTTTAATTGAAAAGTCTAAAGCTAATATTCGTAGCACTGATGAGCCTAAGGATGTTTTAGAAAATATTAAGGAAGGAGCATCTGTTATTCCTGAAGATTTAGACGAATCTGTTAAAGAAAATGCTAAAGATTTTGTTGAAGGAACTAAGCGGGGTTTTGGTAACCTAAAAGAAAATACACAAGATGCAGCTAAAACTGTGAAGCGGGCTGCTGAAGATATTTCTGATACTGCCAAAGAAAAAGCAAAAGCAGCGAGCAAAGCTACTCAAAGAGTTATGGAAGATGCAGTTGATGCGGTTGATGTAGAGGGATAATTTTTAAAACTCAAATTATCACTTTTTGATTAGGATTAGTTTTAAGTCTAAATCAATAAGCTGCCCGTGCTTTTAAATTGGTTATTAAGACTAGGCAAGAGGTAACAAATAACACTTGACAGGAAAGGGTTTGGGGGAGATTTAGTTGATTTGATGAAATTCAGTTTAAATCTGTCTTAGCCTTTCTTAAATATACCCTGGAAAACATACTACTCGTACAGGATGGCGGAAATAACTAACCAGTTAAGTTTAAAAAGGTTAAAAAGCTAGCTTATTGTACAAGCTTTCTTCCCTTCTGCCTCCTTGTATTAGTATTTCTAGGGTATATTTATATTTGATTGTTAAGTAAAAGGATTTAAGTGATAGTTGAAATAAATAATAGGTAATATAAATTTTGTTGTTAATTGAGATTTATAGCGGTTCTCATCCTTTATGAAGTACAGTATTTTTTCTATTTATTATTCCCTATTCCTTATTCCTTATTCCCTGTTCCCTATTGCCAAAAATCTAAAACTTGTGTATCTCAGCAAGAGCGAGAAATGCTATATATAGCAATCATAAATAAAAAAAATATAGGTAGACTATTTTTCAACAATTTAAAAATTGTATATCTGATAAATTCTATCTGTATCAATCAGATATATGTTTAATATTTTATTTTAGTGGGTTATGGTATGGCAATCCTAAATCATTTGTCATAAATCAAAACACAGATAAAAAATCTGAGACTCTGTTTCTTTTTTGTGAAATATTTTTACAAGGGCTAAAATAGGACTGCTATAGGTTTAATCAATAATTTTTTACTGCTGTTTTTTTATTGATAAAATTATAATAAAATTAGCTCGGACAGAATTTAAAAGAGTTGGCTGTTTTAATAAAAAATTTTATATTAAGTAATATTAAGATTTAATAAATTTTTTAGCGATTTATAGAACGGATGACAAGAATAGCTGTATATATTAAACTCAGTTCTTTAAGTTAATAAAAATAATTATGAATATTGCAATAATAGCAGCGATCGCCTACGGAATCTTAGCCATTGTTGGAGGAATTATTGGATATACTAAAGCAGGCAGCAAAATCTCTTTAATTTCTGGTATTGTGAGTGGTTTACTGCTAGTTTCTGGCGCTATTATTCAACTAATGGGAATGAGTTGGGGTTTAATATTTGCCACAGTTGTTGCAGCTATTCTAGTAATTACATTTATTATTCGTTTGGTGAAAACCCGCAAAATGATGCCAGCAGGATTAATGATTTTAACTGGTATTGCTGCTGTAGCAGTTATGGTGTATCAAATCAGTATGAGTAACTCAGCCACAACTTAAACAACTCATAGTATTACTATGAAGAAAACCGAAAGCTCTTAAATGCAGGAAAGTTACAGTTATATCATGTTGGGATAAGCGCGTTAATACTGTAGGAAAAGGTGAAGCGACAGTGAAACCCAACAATAATTACAATTGGGTTTTTGTGCAACTTAACTTACACCAGTTAATTTTTTATTATCGGCATTTAACCTAACATGGTGTTATATAGAATCTGGTTAAATACTTATCATATCTGTGCTCCGAAGGCAGAAGGGAAGTAGTAAGATTAGAAGGCACTTATGTTTTCGATAACTGATTATCCGGATTTGATATTAATAGTTTTTCTGCACATTTATTGGCAATAGATTTGCAGAAAGCAGTAAGCTGTTATCTTTTCCCTTATGGATTTAATACCCCACTGTCTACAGGGTGCAAATGCCGGTTGGTGGGGTGAGAATAACCATCGACGGCATTCTCCTGTAGGGGTAATTTCTGACTCCTTCTTCAACGGTAGCCTTCGCACCTTTTATATTCTCCAGTGGGGAATAGCTTAATATCTGCTTCAATATGACGACCGGGTATGCAAGATTTGCGATCGCTTAAAGTAGGAATTTTATAGGGATTTTAACTTTCCCCTTTTCCCAGTAATTGTTGTAAAATTTTTATGATTTATGACCTATAAAATCTATTAAAAATAACTATTTTTATCGCCTCCAAAGTTTAATAGTTCGGTCTTTACTACCACTAGCAATACTATTACTATCCGGACTGAAAGCAACTGTATAAATCTCATCTGTATGTCCGGTTAAAGTATTAAGTAATTCCCCTGTTTGTAAATCCCATATCTTAATAGTATTATCCTTACCTCCACTGGCAATATATTCACCATTTGGACTAATATCAATTGAAACAACTTCAGCAGTATGACCTTCGATTGTTTTGATTAATTCTCCTGTTTTTAGATTCCAAATTTTTACCGTATTATCGTAACTACCACTAACTATTTTTTCTCCATCCGGACTAATATCAATAGACCTAATTACTCCTGTATGTCCAGTCAATGTATTAATTAATTCTCCTGTCTCTAAATTTTCAATTTTGATTGTCTCATCTGCACTACCACTAACCAATATTTTACCATCAGGACTAATAGCAATACTATAAATTATATCTGAATGGTCAGGGAAACTAAAAATCAAGAAACCTGTTTCTAAATCCCAAATTTTAACTGTTCTATCCCCACTAGCACTAGCAATTGTTTTGCCATCTGGAGTAATAGCAACTGCCCAAACAGGAGCCCGATGTTCAAATACTCGAAATGGTTCTCCTGTTTCCAAATTCCATACTATTACTCTCCAATCATAAGTACCAGTAACTAATTCAGTACCATTGCTATTAAAAGCAACTGACCAAATGGGAGAATCATCTGCGGGAAATGTGTTAATAATTTTTCCTGTAGGTATTTCTAAAATTTTGACTGTTGTATCCCTACTTCCAGTAGCTAGAATTGTTCCATCAGGACTAAATACAATAGTACCTACGGCAGCTAAATATTGAGATAAATCTTCTACTTGATAATTTTGCCAATTTTTACCTTGTTGACATTTTTGTAAAATATCTTGAACTTCAGCAGAAATATTAGAGTCCAGATCAATTTGAGTTTTGGTATTTATACATTTGTCATAGTTGCGTTCTGTATATAAGTCTTTAATCAAATTTAATTTTGCTGATTCTTTTTGCTGTTGTTGTAATACTTTCTCCTGACGTACCTGTAAATATTGTTGGAATTTAATATATCTATAAATAGCAAAGATGACTGCCACGATAATTCCTATAAATGCTAAAACAAACCACCATTTAAAAGAGAATTTTTTTTGTTTCTTGATAAATCTCTTTTGGAATTTTCTCAGCAGAGACTTAGGCACTACTCTGTCTTCTATTAATTCCACATCTTCCTGAGTTAGTCCGAGAATTTGTTGTAGACGTTGCAACTCTTCACGAGTTTCTTGATTAAAGGGATATTCTTGTTGAATTGCAGCTCGTAATGTTTGTTCATATCTTTCTCCTTTTTTCTGATATTTACGATAAGGATTTAATACTTCATCCTCAATTATTTCTGTTTCTTCCTTTGATAATTCTAAATTCTCTCGTAGTTCATCTAAAATTCTTCTTCCGACCACAGAAATATCTCCTCGATAGCTAGCCCGACGGATAATTTCTTCTCGATAAATTTCTTGATTATTAATTGGTGAAGTTGGGCGATCACTAATTTTTTTTAAATCAACTATAACTTCTGCTGCCGACTTATAACGTTCGCGGTAGTCATAGCGCACCATTTTATCTAAGATATCTGCTAGAGAAGCCGAACAAACTGTGAGATGTCGCCAAAAGATTTCTTTTTTACTACCATTTTCGTTATCTTTGAGCTGAGATAATTCACTACTAGGTAATCCAGTAATTGCCTGAATTCCAATCATCCCCAAGGCATAAATATCACTGTTTAATTGGGGGTTATATTCAAATTGTTCAATTGGCATATATTCCATAGTGCCAATTCTACCTGTAGGTCTTTGCTGACCAATATTAATTTCTTTGACGGCTCCAAAATCAATTAAAACTAACTTATTATCCGCTCTTCTCCTGATTAAATTAGTAGGTTTAATATCCCGATGAATTACCCCATTTTCATGCACAAATACTAAGATTTCTAAGACTTCGCTGAGAAGTCTAATTATTTGAGTTTCGGATAAAGGTTTACCTGGTAAAATTTCATTATCTAAAGACTGACCTGGAATATAAGATTCAACTAAATAAAATTCTTGATTTTCTTCAAAGTAAGCAAGTAGTTTAGGGATTTGGTTGTGTAGAGATAGCTTTTCTAAAATTTTGGCTTCTTGTTGAAATCTACGGCGAACAATATCAATTAAGCGTCGATCATAAATTTCTGGCTGTAAATGCTTGACGAAACATTGAGGATCTCCTGGACGACGAATGTCTTTGGCCAAATATGTATGTCCAAACTCTCCATATTCTATAATTTCAATAATTTGATAACGTCCATCCAAAATTTTGTTAATTATCATAGTATGGCCCCCTTTTATTGGCTACCGCGTCACACAATTTATTCATGTTTTAATTAAGTAGTCATGCAAAATTAGTAACCTTGTCAACAGAGAAAACAACAAAGGCTGTAATAGCTTAGACGAAAAGAATACAGAGATTTCTTATTACATTGAGAACTGTGTAATTAATTTTGCCTAAGCACTTATCAGAAGAAAAAAGTCAAAATTAAAATAAATAATCATAGCCTTTTACAGTTAAATGAGGTACAAAATTTGAGATTTTGGGGAATAGCTATAAAACCAGAGAATTGAATTATGTACATCACCTGTATGATCAATACTATATATACACATACATTTATAAAATTATTTTAGGCATAAAAGTAGGACGAGCTAATCAAGAGTGCTTAAGAACAGATTGAGGTTTGATAATTTAGATTCAGGTAGGAGACCACATTTATTTAGTTACAGTATATTTCATGTAAATGTTGTAGATTAATTTTAATTGAGATTTGCCTGGCTACTGCATCCAATGAAGAGTAAATATTAAGCACTTCAAAAATTATTTAAAAAGTTGCTCCTGTACTTCATATATAATAAGGTGTATATAGCTCAATACGGTTCATTTAAGGATTTTTTTAGCCAATCTGTGATGTGCAAGAGCTTATTTTTACCTTGTCAATCAGATAAATTTTTGTCCGTTCTGAACTGTATTGGTATATAGTTAACTTTTTAGTTAAATATTAAACTAGATTAAATTCAATTAAATTAAGCAAGCAAATGAAGTGATTAAAGATATTTTAGGGTCAGAAGTTTAGATTTAAGAATCTTCTTACAAGAGCAATATTTATAATACTCATTTTGTCTAGCGACAATAAAGATTGTAATAACTCCGACATAAGCAGATACGCAAAATTAATTACACATTTTGCTAGACTAAATTATTGGGTCGTCCTGCAGCCGTAATGGTGAAAATATATTTTTTTTAATTTATCCCCTACTCCCACACCACCCACACTTCCCACACTCCTCTCCGTACTGTACCATTACGGCAGCACCACCACCAATTATTGATGCTGCAAAGATTACATAAAATCGGAGTAGGTGAAAAATTTTGTTTAGGTGTTTATTTGATAAACATCTCTAGAAAATGTTCAAAAAATACCTAATTTTATAGATATATTTTATTGATTCTGGTTTCATAATTAAATCAAATAGAAAAAAAACAATCTAAATAAAAAATATTTTCCTGATTTTAAATGTTTAAATCAGAAGTCTAAAAGCAACCCTGAACAATTAATTGCTGCAACTATGCTAGTCCAGAATCAAAATTTTTTTTGATTATAAAGTGTAGTCTATAAAGCAAATCAGTAATTTGGGCCACAAAAAACAAAGGCAAAATTTAGTGGTGCTATCATAGATAGAACCATAGCTAAAAATCAGGTATACGGAGTTAAATTGATGAGTCACGAAATCATAGCAATTAAAAGACCTGTTAAACCAGAACAACCAATTGAACCTACTCAAGTGTCATCCAAACCAGACACAGCAACTCCATCAAAAAATAGCCCATCGTCGAACATACAAAGTAATGAAAAGCCAAGTAAACCACAAAGACCTAAAAAGACAACAAAACCAAAACTCAAAGAATCTATAAAAGAAGCTACTAACGCTAAGGGAAAAGTTTTTAGTTCCGGAGATAAAATTTTGGTCTCAGCACCCTGGAGCAGTATGGTAGAGGCTAAAATTACTAGCTTTTATAAAAGTCCTGAAGGTTCAATTTGGGCAATTTTTCTGCCCCAAGAATCTCTACCTAACTGGAGTTGGGAAAAAGGTTGCATTCGGGCTGAATTATTAACAGAAGCATAAATGAAAATTTGTCTGAAGTTCAGGATATTTAGCATCTACAATCATCATAAATATTCTGTCTCTTCAACCTTTTAGGGTTATTCTAACTGGGATGGGATAGCGATCGCTAATCGACTAATTGACATGATGATATTTGTGCGGGGTCGATATTGCTATCCTGCCAGGAAATATAAGATATCTTGCAAAAGTTTTTTGTGATATAATAAAAGGCTATTCATTTTTTAAGTTGCCCATAATCAACTGCGATCAGACAGTGAGCGCTATCTCATGGTGGCGATCGCCAATCCGAAAAAGTCAATTAAGTTTTAAAACCAGAATAATTGTATAATTATTAAAGACAATTATTCACCAAATAAAATTGATTGAATTATGAAATATTGGCAAGCAAAAAAATTACCGGCAACTGAATTTAAGCGTTTAACAGGGGTGAAAAAAAAACTTTTAGAGTGATGGTTTGCACTGCCCTTGCGAAAAATCAAGAAAAAAAGAAATCTGGACGCAAACCAAAATTAATCGTTGAAGACCAAATTTTAATGACTCTTCAATATTTAAGAGAATATAGGACTTATTATCATATTGGTTCATATTGGAAAATGTCCAAATCTAACCTTTGTGGTCTTGTGCATAAAATTGAAAATATATTAATAAAATCTCGTCAGTTTCGACTTCCTGGTTTGAAAGAATTATGGCAAACTTATTCTGAAGAAGAACTAGTAATAATGGATATAATGGAAAGCCAAATTGAAAGACCATTAAAACGGCAAAAACAGTTTGATAGTGGAAAACAAAGAGAACATACACTAAAAACACAATTAGTAATTGAGCTTGCAAAGTGAAAAAATATTATGTTTAGTCAATGGAAAAGGCAGAACTCATGATTTTCAACTTTTTCAGAACAGTGGAGTCAAATTTAGGGATTTGATTAAAGTGATTGCTGATAAAGCATATCAAGGAATGGCTAAAATCCATCCAGATCGTGAAACCCTGATTAATAAAAAGAAAGGGAAAAAGTTAACCACAGAACAGAAAAAATATAATCGGCAACTTAATCGATTACGAATTACAGTAGAACATATTAATAGACGATTAAAAATCTTCAAAATTCTCTCTTATCCTTATGGAAATTGGGGTAACAGATTCGGGTTAAGAGCGAACTTAATAGCTGGTCTTTATAATTACGATTTGGCTAATTAAGTTGAAAAAAAAATCTGTTAAATTTCTAGTTAGTTGAGCTTTTAATCATTAGCTGAACTTTTTTAGTCTGCCTATTTTTGATAATTTTGCTAGGGAGCGATCGCTCAATTTCAATTATTCGGAAAAAATCCGGAATTCTGCCTGTCTTATCAAGTCAATTTAGACAAAAAAACAGCAACCAATTATAGCATAAAATATTTTTTCAAGAAGTCTATAGAACCCATTGTTTTTTTTTAAAATAGAGAGAGAAAATGGGGAAGAGCAGGGTCATTTCATTCTACATTTTAGCAATGAATTTACTTACTTTGAGATAGGGAAAGATAAATTGTCTAAAGCTCGAAATAACCTATTTTCCTCAAGACATAACATGGCAAAGTTTAGAATTAAATAGCCCTGGGGAAAGAGGGGAAACCGGGAGCTGAGGATATGAGTAGTATTTTTCAACCTTTTCTCCTCTTTCTTCCTTCTATTTTCTGACTTTTCTGTCGGTTTTCCTGACTCAAAAAGTGAACAAACGGCAATCCCAGGTATTGATAGAAAATGGGTTCTATATTTCGGCTATGGTGAAACTATACAACTCACAGCGCCGAAAATACTACGCGAAATCCGCAGTCCCACCTTTTACCATCCGGAACATAGCTGGCACGAAAAGCACTGCGACAATACTTAGGAGGGAGATACCAAGTACCCCCACGCACAACTCGTCGGGAGTTATCTCCATCCAACTCCCAGACACTACCATCAGAGGGTGCGCCATAATAATTATCATGCCAGGGGTCAGCGCACCATTCCCAGACATTACCGTGCATATCGCATAACCCAAAACCATTGGGGGCAAAACTGCCCACATTAGTTGTTTGTTGGCGATGAATTCCTTGGGGGCCATGCTTGTAATTATATTGGCCGTTATAGTTTGCTACTGTAGTAGTAATTGTCTCGCCAAAATGATATGGAGAGGTTGTACCGCCACGACAAGCATATTCCCATTCTGCCTCACTGGGTAGTCTATAAGCTGTTCCTGTTTTCTCACCAAGGCGGTCACAAAATTCTGCTGCATCGTACCAAGATACATTTTCTACAGGGCGATTTTCTCCTGGAAATTCAGCAGGTTTTGTACCCATTATTACTTCCCATTGTGCTTGAGTAATGGGATATTTACTCATATAAAAAGAGTCTAAACTAACTTGATGTTGTGGCAGTTCATAAGGTTCTTTTTCTGCTTCGTAGCTTGCTGCACCCATGATAAAATTACCTGCAGGAATATAGACCATTTCTAGCTTAATTTCATTACCCAGGTCTTCTATTTCAATATTTACTTTTTTCTGTTCCTGAATAATTTCATTTCCTAGGGAATCTAAACTAACAATTCCAAATAAGAAGTTCTGAGTGATACTACTCTTTTGCACTTGACTACACTGGTCAGTAAGAGCTGCTTTTTTAACGGAGTCACGCTGTCTTTGTTCTGTTATTTCATTTAATGCTTCTTGGATAATATCTTGAGTTTTTTCTTCTGAATCAGGTTGAAGATTTTTAGTTTGCTCGTAGTTATTATTTACTGCCTGAGTTTTTTCTTCTGAATCAGGTTGAAGATTATTAGCTTGTTCGTAGTTATTATTTACTGCCTGAGTTTTGGTTTTTTCTTCTGAATCAGGTTGAAGATTTTTAGTTTGCTCGTAGTTATTATTTACTGCCTGAGTTTTTTCTTCTGAATCAGGTGAAAAATTATTAGCTTGTTCGTAGTTATTATTTACTGCCTGAGTTTTTTCTTCTGAATCAGGTTTGAGGTTTTGAGGTTGTTCGTAGTTATTATTTGCTGCCTGAGTTTTTTCTTCTGAATCAGGTTTGAGGTTTTGAGCTTGTTCGTAGTCATTATTTGCTTGTTGACTTTTTTGTTCTGAATCAGCTTGAATATTTTGAGCTTGTTCGTAGTCATTATTTGCTTTTTGCTCTTCTCCTAATTCCTGATAAATTTTGCCTCGATTATGATAAGCTCCGGCATAATTTGGTTGTAACTCCAACACTTTATTGTAGTCAGAAATTGCCTCTTGATATTTCTCTAGTTCAGCATAAGCATTAGCACGATGATAATAGGCATCAATAAATTCAGGATTGAGAAAAATAGCAGTATTAAAATCATCTATTCCTGCTTGATATGCTTCGGCTTTGCAGTGACGAATACCGCGATTGTAATAAGTATCAACTATACTTAATTGAGTTTCATCTCCCAGAGCTTTTAAACACTGATTTACTGAATCTACATAGGTAATATCTAAAGGAGATAAGACAGATTCCATTTGCTCTAATAATGTATTAGTTATGTGGCGATCGCCTTTAATTGGCAGTGGCTTAGATTGGTTTTTATTTATTGACTCAAAGGGTGAATTTAGCAAGATTTTTTCCTTTGAACAATCTGGATTTAAAGGTTCAGGTACTTGCCGTAATTCTAACCATATTAAAAGTGCATAATTTAACTGACCTCTTGCCCAAGATTTATTATCGAGGTTGGTTAATTTTTCTGCTAAATATAGTGCTAACTCTGGGATTAAGTCTGGTAATTGCCATTTAAGTTTCTGGTAGATTTGCCGATAATTTTCTACTACAACTGTTACTAATTTATCTTGAAGATTAGTATTCGGTATTTTGACTAATAAATTTGGTAGCTGCTCTGGTAGTAATGGGGGAATATGGTAGTTAACCAAGTAATAAGAATCTAAAGCTAATCCAGTCAAAATAATATGACATAGCAGCAAAAAATCAGTTAATTCTTGGATATATTCTTCTGCATTGACGCGATACTGTCTAGGTCGTTTCACCCCACGTTTTTCGTCTCTTGTTTCTGCTTCCAATATCTGTAGATTATATTCATCATCCCCTCCCACTTCGATAATTTCTTCTAAAGTCTTTCCTGCTGCTAAAAGTTCTTGTCGTTCGGCTTGCCAAAGATTAGCATTTTCTTTAGCTAAAGGATATAAAGCATCTTTCCAACAAATAGATATTACTTTTTGATAATGGGGAATTTCCTCCATGATATCCCACCAAGCCAAATAGAGTTTTAAAGTATCTCCATTTACTTTTGATTCTAATATTAAAGTAGGTACAGATTTATGAGTCCAATGAATGATTTCTAGTGCGGCTTCACTATCAAATTCCTGATTTTTAATAGCTCCACCTAAAAATTTTGCTGGTCTAATTTGATTATGAATTGAGTAGTTAGCGTTGAGGAAATCCCTAAGTTCATCTGTTAGTCTAGCTGCCATCTGAGAAAAACCTCTAGCAGCATGGGGATATTCCTCAAATTTTAGTACGGGCGGGGAAAGAATTATTAATGGTGGTACTGCTTTACTCGCGTCAAGATATTGCTTATAAAAATCAAGGGTTGGTGTGGTGATTTGACCTAAAGGATGATTCTCTAAAATTAGAGTATATTCTGTTGATTTGAGTCGATTTTGTAAACTCACACTTGCCACAATTATCTGAGTTTCTCTGTCATATTTTTTGAGGGCGATATCCTGTTGTTTACGTTTTTCTATGAGTCTTGTTTCAAATTTATTTTTGTCTTCTTTTTGGAGATTTTGCCAGTTATTTTGAAAGTCTTCTAATATAGCTATATTTTCTGGCGTAAGTTCTGTTTGTTGTATTTTTTTAGTTAAATTTTCTGTTATTTTTGTTTCCTCAAAGTCTTGATTTTTCATGGATAAGTATTGATATAAGAATTGAGACTTTAGTTTTTCAAGTTGATATTTTTGTTGCCTAGTTGCGATGTCAGATTGAAATTTTTGTCGTGCTTCTTCTAATTGAAAATCAGCCGATATTCTATCTAAAAGATTTTGTTTTTCACTAAAACCATTAATATTTGGTGGAGCATACATCATTTGTAAACTGCTGTTGATGCTATCCGCTAAATTAGTAATCCATTGCCAAACCATTTTCACTGTCTCCTAGGAGTTAAATTAACTTAGATTATCAAACTTTTACTTCTATCCATTTTAATCAAAGCACATTTACAAAAAAAATACTCGCTCCCAAGAGGGAGTATATACACTAGATAATATATTTTCAACTCCCTCTTCAGCAATAGTTAGGTAGTGTTAATTAATTATCGATTTAAATTAATCAGAGGCGATCGTGATTCTATGCTTGAGCAAAATGAGAAAGAAATTGTTTTTGTTGGGTTGTTTCTATTGTAAAGAATTCATCAATTAGACCTAGGTGTGAAAAAAATATATTTTTTTTGCAGGAGTAGGCAACAGCTCATCTGCTCCAGAAGGCAACACCAAAAAGGATTTTTTAGGGTAAATTTTTCTTTCATCAGGGAGTCTGATCAAAAGGTTTATTTATTTTACACCAGATGTCTATTAGATAAAAAGTCTGAAACTTCTACACTTGTTCTTTATTCCCAGTAATGGTGTTTCCTTTTTCGAGGATATTTTGTTCACAACCTATTTGGGACTCCTATAGTGTATTGAGGGTTTTCTCTGACGGTGGTTATAGCTTTTGTTGGATAATAATTCAAAGCTACTAAACAGTCTCTTACCATTCCTGTATGACCTAACTCTGTTTTACAGTGAATAATATTATGTTCGATTAAATAGTTACAGCATATTCCGTGTAAATTTAGTACATTAATTTTGGTTGACATAATGCTTGCTACTGCACCCCGTGAAAAGTAAATATTAAGCACTTCAAAAACTATTTTTTAAACAGATTTATGATCGAACTTGAGTGTGTTGAGAACTATGATGAAATTTAACTAAGTAGGTGAGCATAAATTATTAAAACGAACAATCTAAAAATGAAGTCAGAAGCCAGTCTTCTAGAGATTTTAACCGTGTTGAATCTCTATCGCTATTTTATGGATAATTAAACCCACCTACTTATAAAATTTCTACTCAACCTTCCGATCAATGGTGGGCTATTTATGAAGGTACTATGTCGAGTTGATAAAATCTTAAATAGTATTTGTATTGGAAATATCTATACAGTGAGATTTTTTTTAAACAACCGGGTACTATTGGATGGGAATTTACTAAATTTGAACCAGGTGCAATATATACTTTAGCTCTGTTTAAGGATACAACAAAAAATGCTGATGATTTAGCTTGTTATATTGAATTTACTGCGACTAAACAGAAATATTTTTTGTCAAATTTTAGTAGATTGGGAAATCTCATCAAATTTCATAATAAAATTTCTACTTCACTTTCTTATCAATAGTTAACTATTTCTCACGGTGTTATGCACAGTTGGCAAAATCTCAAAAAATTTTTGTATTGGGATTGGCAATTTAAGGATACAACAAAAAATGGTTATGATTTGGTTTGTTATATAAAAATAGTTGTGGATTAACTTAGCCAGAGTCAGTCAGTTATAACAACAGGCACAATTGATATTTGCTACAAATATGCTGTTTCTTAGAGTCACTGAGTCAGTCATCACGAGTCAGAATAAATAGCCTAAATACTATTTATTAGCGTAAATTTATTTTTTTAGTCAAAGAGAAATATAATCTCTCCTCTTTTAATTCCCCCCACTTGTTCGTAACATTCTTTTTTGAAATTATTTAAATTGGTATAATGCAGGATTTGTTAGAGCAAAAACAAACTACTGTCCTGATGATAAAATTATCTAAAAATTTATAGTCAAATCTCGCAAAAAATAAAAGCGATCGCTCTTTTTATCTTCTCCTTTTCTTCTCCCTAAATAACCAGTCACAGGAGAAGCAAGTTCGAGCAAAATTTCCTACATTTTCTGTGAGGAAAGTTTTTGTGGCGCTTGAGAATAAATATCTCCTGTCTGAATATTTGAAATAGTATAATTTTCCAGCCTAGCTTTTTGTTGATGTTGTCTATCAAAATCATCAAAGATGAGAAAATTCTGACAACCTACCCCAGACAAAACTATCGAATAATTTGGAAAAACTCTCCCGACCAACCATTGGTTAATTTAGAGTAAAATCTCGTAAAAAATAAAAGCGATCGCTCTTTTTATCTTCTCCTTTTATTCTGCCTAAATAACCAGTCAAAGGGGAAGCAAGTTCAACCAAAATTTCATACATTTCCTGTGGGTAAAGTTTTTGTTGTGGATGAGAATAAAGATATGCTGTATGAAGTTCAGAAATATTAGAATTTTCCACCCTGGCTTTTTCTTGGTGTTCCTTAACAACTTTGATAATATGCGACCGCAACTTAATCTGTTTTTCTAGCTGCTCAATATATTGATTAACTTTTCCATCAGCAGCTTCCCCAAAAGGTTCGACTTCTAAAATTTCTTTAAGTTGAAATAAATTAATCGACCCTGGATATTTCGCCTTTAATTCTACTAATCTTTCTAAAGTTTCTGGGCGGAGCACATTCATTTTATTACCAATAGCAGTTTGATTAGCATCTTTAGTTAAATTACCAGCAGCCATGATTAATTTAATACATTTGTGATAATTATCTCCTAAAAATTTATTTCCCAATTTTACCAGTTGAGCAGGTGTACCATCTGGTACAGTTTCAGTTTTTGTTGCCTTACATTCCCCAACCACAAAATAAGGTTTTTCACAATAAAAATCTAATCCACCAGCTCCACCAGTCGAGTCTGGGTTCAAACTGATTTTCGGATTACTGTTAGAGTTACTAAAACCTAATTCAATCAGACTTTTTCTGACTAATTTTTCAAATTCTTGACCGTCACTAGAGTTACCCACTTCGGCAATTTTTTTAATCCATTCTAAGTCTGTCTCTGTTTGAATGGAATAGGAATATTCTGACCAACCTAGAAATTTTTGGATGTCTTGGTCTAACACTTTTGCTTTTGGATTTGTTTCAGTTAGTAAAGAAAGGGCTTCTTGCAGTTTTTCTATTTCTGGATGTAGGGGAAGTTGTCTATTCAATATTTGTCGATAACGTTGTTCAAAAGAATGATTAGTTAATATTGGTTTTGCCAATGTTGCTGTAATATTTTCTGGCAAAGTCACAAATTTTGAATTTAAACCTACCTCCATTTCTATAGGTTCAACTAAATAATATAAACGTAGATAAGTCAGAAAAATACGACCTCTTTGGGAGAGAGTTTTATTTAATCCAGCTTCCGTCCAAATAGTGAGTTTTGACAATATATCAAATCTTGCCTCTTCATTAATAATTTGGCAGTCTTCACATTTAGCCCAAACTAGAATTTTGACTTTTCCATCTAATATTTCTAATAAACTTTTTTCAGCAATAGAAACAAAGCCAGGACGATAATATTCTGCCAATGGTAAAGCATTAATTTCTCCGTTAGTAGGATATAATGCAAATTTTTCCCCACGACGAATAAATCTTTGCGACATTGCTAAAATTGTCCGCCCTTGAATTAGTCCGGCAATATCCGGAGCGGATAGACACAAAGCTGTTTGAATTAAATTCATAATTAATAAGGAAGAAGGAAGAACTAACAAGGAGTTAGGAAAAAAATCCAGAAGTCTGGGTAAATATCTCCTCAGTTTTTAGATGCTCGGATACCAACGTATCTAATTTTATCTAAAATTTTAGAGAAGCTTATCTCTAAGATAAACCCGATAAAATTTCTGAAAATATCGGGTTAGTTTTCTGAAATAAACTGACAGAATTTAAGGTTTTTTGCTCCCTCCAGCGACCGTATTTTATTATCAACTATCGTTAGTTTAACCAATTCTTAGTTATCTAAGTTTCCTAAAATTTCATCATCGATATTATCAATACTTTTAGGAATGCTAATCGGCAAATCTTCGTCGATTAAATTTTCTGGTTCTTCACCAGCAGGATTACTCAAAATTTCTCTGATTAAAGGATTGTTTATAGCGATTTTTTCTTGCTCAATAAATTCAGAAATTTGTTCTTCCGTCAGGTCATAACTTTCTCTATTATCGTAAACTGCCAAAATAGCTAATAAAGGTTTAATATCTTCTGATTGTAACTTTACCCATTCTCCTCCTTTTTCTTGTAAAAGAGTTTTTAAATGTTTATTGGCTTTAGCAGCTCTAGGACTTACTTTTTTCCCACGAACTAAACAACCACGAGTTAGACCGTACTGTCTATATTTAATTAAATTACCTAATTTTGCTGTGACACTTCTACCTCCAGAATCTTGAATTACAGATACTCCAATTTTGACTGTTTGACTGTCTTCCTTACCAATAATTTTGAAGTTAGGCTGACAAGAATTACC
>JBARXI010000549.1:0-4955 GCA_049647275.1 Microcoleaceae cyanobacterium | reverse complement strand
CCTGATGGAATTGATGCAGCGATCGCTTCGGCTTTAATGAGTCATTATTGTATTTATAACTTAGGTAAAAAAAGTAAATTAGGAAAGTTTATTGAAACTCATGTTCCTGGAAAACCTTGGTCAGAACCTTGGAATCAAAAAGTAGGTTCTAAAGGTTGGATGAGTGTGAGGGCTGCTATTACTGCGGTGGAAAGAAATGAAAAAATGAGCAGTTTATTAATGGATTGTATTAATTTTACTGGGGATGTAGATACGGTGGCAACTATAGCATTAGCTGCGGGTTCTTGTAGTGGAGAAATAGTGCAAGATTTGCCAGAAAATCTGAAAGTGTTATTAGAAAATGGTAACTATGGACGAGATTTTTTGATGGTGCTAGATAAACAACTTATGGGTATGAAAAGTTGAAGTAGAAGCAGGTTTTCTGGATATATTATTTATTGGCTAAAATCAATTATTTATTTTTTTAATATTATGTTCGGTTAAATGCTTTAAAACCCTGTCGTTAAAGACGATGTTTTAAAAAATTGCTACTTTGTAGATTGGGTTTGGATTTCTCAATCCAATCTACAAAGTAGGTATAGCGTTAGGTCTTTTGGTTAGGACAATAAATTTCGGTTCTAAGATAATAGGGAACAGAAGGATGTCCTAACGTATTTACCTGCTATAAATACCTAAAAACTCTTGTACAACAGATGAATAAAATTTCAACTTGATGAACAAATACGTTTTTTTTCGGGTAAGTAGTTACCTCAGTTTGATGAGTTATATCATGTCCGGTTGAATAGTTGTAATAAACGGTAATAGGGAACAGGGAACACTTAACTGGGAACAGGGAGGAAAAATAAAGATAAAGGAGAATAGGAAACAGAAAGTTTTTTTATACCTAATTATCCGGACATAATATTAGATAGCACTACGCATTTAGGTTAGGAAAGTTTAACTGGGTTGAAAACCGGCCTACGCAAGAGTAGAGAAAAAATATGTTTTAATGTATTTGCGTAACGCTATATACAGCGTTTCCCGTTGTTATGAGGTACAAAATTTTAGGCTTGAGGGAACTCTTAACAGGGAACTCTTAACAGGGAACTCTTAACAGGGAACAGAAAAGAATAAAAACAACTGTACCTCATAGCTTCGGAAACTGCTGTACATAGCAATTTTATTTTAGTTGCGGGTAAAAATATCTTTGAATTTAGGGAACAGGGAACTCTTAACAGGGAACAGGGTTCAATAATTAATAATTAATAATTAATAATTATTAATTTCCTCTCCTTAAAAAGAAGAGGATTGACTTAAAGGAAAATTATTATTTTTATCCCCTGAAAAGAGGAGGCTTTACACCACAATTTTTCGGTAAAAGTTTCAGAGTTTTTATATATCTTGATATTTTTTACAAATCATTTGGGATTGCTATAGTTATGTTAAACAAGAATGAAAAAAAATAATTTTGTAAGACCTTTAAATTAAGTGTTTAAGCTTAAGCAACTGTTCCAGACTTAATTAAAAATACTTACTATATATGTTGGGTTGCGCTGTCGCTTAACCCAACCGACAGTATTGTAACTAATTAGCAGAAATAGAATCCTTTTTCAATACATTCGGACTTTTCCCATTACCATTACCATTACCATTAACAGAAACATCTAATTGCGGGCGAGTTTCCTTACCCCGGAACAATTTCTGTAACCAATGCAGGAAATTATCAATATAGGTAAACCACACAGGCACAACCACCAATGTCAACAATGTCGAAGTTGAAAAACCACCAATTACAGCGATCGCCATTGGGCTTCTCACTTGACCTCCGGCACCTAATTCGAGGGCGATCGGTAACATTCCGGCGATAGTAGAAAGCGTGGTCATCAAAATTGGTCGCAACCGGGAAATACCTGCCTGTCGCACTGCTTGAAACTGAGACATTCCTTCCTTTTCATTTGCCAACGAACAGTCTACTAACAAAATCGCATTTTTCGTCACCAACCCCATTAACAAGACTATTCCAATTAAAGCAAACAAACCCAACTCTTTCTGCATCACTAATAACCCTAACAACGCGCCACCAATAGATAACGGCAACGCCACTAAAATTGCCATTGGATAGAGAAAATTATTGTATAGCAACACCAAAATTGCATAAATACACAATACGGCAAACCCCAAAGCACCCAAAAACCGAGTAAATACATCAATCATAATCTTGGCATCACCGTCAGACTGTTCGGTAACATCATCGGGGAGTGGACTCATTGCCGGCAATGCTTTTACCTGAGTCAACGCATCCCCTAGAGAAATTCCTTGTAAATTTGCCTCCAACGAAACCTGGCGATAACGGTTCAAACGATTGATTTCAGCAGGCCCGCTACCAATAGTAATTTCAGCCACCGCCGACAATGGCACTAACCCACCATTTTGACTAGGAATGCGTAAATTTTTAATCGCATCCAAGTCATTTCTAAATTCCTCTGCTAACTGTACCCGAATCGGAATTTGACGGTCTGCCAAATCAAACTTAGCTAAATTTGCCTCATTATCTCCCAAAGTCGCTAACGAAGCTGTACGAGCGATCGCCTGTACAGAAACTCCTAAGTCTCCAGCTCTAGCTGGTAATGGTTTAATCAAAATCTCTGGTTTCACTAAACTCGCACTCGAACTCACATCCACCAAACCCGACATTCCTCGCATTTGCCCTTCCAAAGCATCAGCCGTCTGCTTCAAAGCAGTAGCATTTTCACTCTTCAAAATAATTGTTAAATCCTTACTACTACCTCCTGTACCTCCACCAGAAAAACTAATCCGCGCCCCCGGAATATCCTGAAACAGAGGTCGCATCTGTTGTTCAAATTCCTTTTGGGAAATATCCCGCTCTTGCCTCGGTAATATATTCACATACAGCTTACCTTTATTAACCGCTTCACTATTTCCCCTGCTGCCAACATCAGCAAACACACTGGTTACAATCTGATTTTCCTGCAATAACCGCATTGCTTTTTCTGCAACTTGTTCGGTTTCTGTTAAAGTGACACCTGGTGGCAATTCTATATTAACTATACTCACACCATTGTCCTCAGAACCCATTAAGCCTTTGGGGAGAAGTGGCACTAGTTGCAAGCTAGCAAGAAAGAAAGCCATAGCAATAATTAAAGTAGTAATTTTATGGCGCAGTGCCCAAGTTAGCAAGTTATTGTAGGGACGAATTTTTGGTTGTTTATGATTTTTTCCGATCGCTGTATTTTTTAAAAACCGAGAAATTTTAGGTTTTTTTCCTTTCAACAACCGCGCTCCTAACATTGGTGTCATGGTACAAGCAACCAATGTAGAAAACATTGTCGAAACTGCTACAGTTACGCCGAATGGTTGGAAAAATTGACCGGGTACTCCACCCATAAACGCCACAGGTAAAAACACTGCCACAATAGTTGCGGTTGTTGCCACCACAGCCAAACCAATTTCTGCTGAAGCATCCAACGCAGCTTGAAATGGCTTTTTACCCATATTAATATGTTGGTCAATATTTTCAATCATACAGATGGCATCATCCACCAAGTTACCCATTGCTAATGCTAGTGCTAACAGGGTCATCCCGTTGAGGGTGTAGTCTAACATTTGCATTACTAAAAAGGTGGGGAGAATTGACAATGGCAATGCTACTGCCGTAACTAAAGTTGGTCGCCAATCTCGCAAAAAGACACCTACAACTACAATAGTGAGAATTGAACCGATAACTAAAGCGTCTACCGATGCTTGATAAGACTCCTCAATATCTGTTGCCAGGGTGAAAATCATTTCTAAATCTATATCTTCTGGCAATGTTTTTTCCAGTTGGGCAACTTGTTCGCGCACGCCTTTTTCCACAGTAACGAGGGTAGTGCCACTGCTGCGGAGTACGCTAAAAGCAACCACAGGTTTACCTATTTTATTTGAGTCTTGTGCAAAACTCTGAGTTTCTCCCCCACTATTTTTATCTACTAACCAAGCTGTTTGTCTAGTTTCGCCAAAACCATCAATGACTTCACCTACACTGGAAAGTGGTACTGCTCCAACAGAGGGCAAGATAATTCGATATTCTTTCAACGCTTCTACTGTGTCAGCGCTACCTAGAGTACGAATACTTTTTTCTGTGCCTCCACCTTTAGAGCGTCCACCGGGTATATTAGCGTTGAAGGCGCGAATTTGGTCGTTGACTTGAGTGGCTGTGATGCCAAGACTTTCGAGTCTGTCAGGATTGAGTTCGATGAGAATTTCTCGGTCAACTCCCCCAATACGGTTGATTTGAGCAACACCGGGAACGCCAAGAATGGCGCGACTGATTTGTTTGTCAACGAGTTCGCTTAATTCTTCGACTGAACGTTTGTCTGAGGTGACGGCGTAGGTTATTATTGGAACTCCACCAATAAATTCTAATCTTTTAACGATCGGGTCGTTGATATCTAAGGGTAGGTCTTGGCGAATTTGGGCGACGGCGTTACGAACGTCGTTGGTGGCGCGATCGCTATCTATTCCTAAATCAAAGGAGATGACTGTTGTGGAAACTCCATCGCTTACTGTTGAGGTTAACTGGTCGATATTTCCTAAGCCTGCTACAGCATCTTCTATTTTTTTTGTTACTTGAGTTTCTAGTTCGGTTGGGCCTGCTCCTGATTGAGTTACTGTGACTGATACTGCTGGAATATCGATGTTAGGAGTGTTGTCTATTCCTAATTGGAAAAATGACATTAATCCGACTATTGTTAAGATTAGAAACATTACAATAGTCGGAACTGGTTTTTTGATTGACCAAGCTGATATATGAAATGACATGATTTTAAGGTGGTAGGTTTTAGGTGGTAGGTTTTAGGTGGTAGGTTTTAGGTGGTAGGTGGTAGGTTTTAGGTGGTAGGTTTTAGGTGGTAGGTTTTAGGTTTTAGGTGGTAGGTTTTAGGTGGTAGGTTTTAGGTGGTAGGTGGTAGGTTTTAGGT
>JBARXI010000548.1:0-10829 GCA_049647275.1 Microcoleaceae cyanobacterium | reverse complement strand
GTCATTTCAGTTATCAGTTATCAGTTATCAGTTATCAGTTATCAGTTATCAGTTATCAGTTATCAGTTATCAGTTATCAGTTATCAGTTATCAGTTATCAGTACCTCTGCCTGAAGTCAGAGGCTTGAAATATTGAACTTTATTTTTTTTCATCCCCTTTCAAGGGGAGGCTTGAAACCTTATTTTTCGGTCAGAGAAGAAATTTTGTAATGATTAATGAAACGAACTGGATATGATTGCAGAATCATAATATTTAGAAAACAAATGGTTCGTAGTATATTTTAGATGCTAGTTTTCAAGTAATAAGCTGCCAGCGCATTTAAACCATATATCCAATTTTTGGGGGAGGCAACAGCTCATCTGCTCCGTCAGGCAACAGGCAACAAGGAATATACAATTGTTTATGATTTTTAGCTTACTACTAGCTGAATAAAAAGTTGCGAGCGCAAAATATTGTATTAGTAAATTTTTAACATTATTTAATCTATAAAAATATTATTTACGTTGTAAAAAAAAATATATTTGGATTTAAGAAAGAGGAGTAAAAGTTTAAGACTTTTTATCGATTATTAGATTTTTGAGCAATGATTTAGGCAGGGTAGCTTTCTCTGAATTCTCATAGATATAAAAATTACAGCCTATTCCATGTAAATGTTGTAGATTCATTTTAGTTGATATAATGCTTGCTACTGCAACTCATGAATAATGAATAATAAGCAATTTGAAAACTATTTTATCAGCTAATTTTACTGTACTTCATAAACCTAGAATACGCTGTAGTTAGGGGGAATTTACGTTGGTCACGGCGAAGCTTTCCATCAATTGCTCCTAGGATTATTTGTGACATTATTTTCTCTAATTGATATAACATGAAAGAGAAAAAATATATTGATTGACTTAATGCTGCTGCACTTTTCAAAAATTTGTAATCTGCTATTAGATGATTTCGGTGAAAATTCCAGAAAAAAAGGTAGAACTTATCTACCCTTAAGTCATCTTATTTCTGACCCTATTTTAGGCTATGAAATAACAAACTTTATGAAAACTTGATTGATTTGATTAGGGAAAATTTCTTTAAGCTTTACTACGAGTAACTAATCCCCAAATAAATATCAACAAAATAGCTCCTAAAACAGAAAAAACAATACTAGGTATTGTCAAGGCACCAGCAGAAGCTGCAGCAGCGCCACTACTACCAAATAATAGTTGACCCAGATATCCACCAACAAAAGAACCTAATATTCCTAAACCTATAGTGGCAAATATTCCACCCCCCTGTCTTCCTGGATATATTAATTTTGCCACCCCACCAGCAATTGCACCTAAAACTAACCAAGCTATAATTCCACTCATTTTATTTGTCTCCTTAAATTTTTTATTTTTACTTACTATTTTTGTCTAACTAACTAAATTATAACAACTCTAATACCGATTTTGCTTCTGCCCAAAGGAGTAAAAATTAAGCTGGAAAATAAAATGGAAATTTTAAAGAGCGAGTCCTATTCTTCAATTCATTTACTCAAGAAAGAAAATACTAAATATTTACTAAGTAGGTGGGCATAATTAAAGCTCAAGCAGTAGGGTGGGCAATGTCTATAAGTGTCTTTGTATCAAGGTTTTAGCTGACTGCCCGCATTGCCCACATTATGCATTTATTTATGCCGACCTACTTAAATATTTACTAAATATTTGGCAAAGCAGTTATACCAATTCAATCGAATAATGTTATAAATAATTGGAGTAGTGGCAATTGATATTTGCGTAGCATGACCTAGGAAAGGAAATTGCCCTTACTCCTAACAAAAATCTAAGAATTTGTAGCAAACTTTTTTCTAATTAGTTTTATATAAAAAGCAAAAAAGTTCCTCTATGTGGGAGAGGAACTTTTTAATTTAATCCGAACCTATTTTAATACTAAATCCGGTTTAGATATGTTACTGATAAAAGCAGGGAATAGGGAAAAACTATAAATCTCTGGTAGTGCTGTATATTAATGGTATTGATTAAACTTTGGAGAAATTACCTACTGATGTCAGCTTTAATATAGCATTTCTCAAATTGGTGAGATACCCAAGTTTTAGATTTTTGGCAACAGGCAACAGGCAACAGGCAACAGGCAACAGGCAACAGGGAATAGGGAATAGGGAATAGAAAAAATACTGTACTTCATAAAGGATGAGAACCGCTATAAAAAGAAAGAGGATGTATTTTACTTTTTCCTCTATTTCCCCACTCCCTCTAGTATTACTATGCACCACTAGGAAATATCTTTTATCAACCGGACTTGGTACGATTTATGATTTTACTCAGAGAAATTTACAGAGAAAAAGTCCTATTTACTAAATATTTAATCTAACCAAATTTCCCACCAAGAACCAGATTGAGATTCTGATGAGTCTAGTTGTTTAATCCGATTAATTCTTTCTCCCCGATTAATTCTACCTGCTGCTTGTTGAGCTGCTTCTTCTTTACTACCTGCTTCTACAATTATATCTCTGCGGTTGAGAGTAACGCGATATTTCATATTTTTACCTCACTGGTTTTAACTCTACTGAAAACTCTACCATATTCTCTCACAACAGATAAACCTGGTTTCTGTCACTAAAAACCAGGTCGCTTAAATCTTTTGAGTTTTCTATTCTGAATTTTTCCTAAGCAGGTTTCGCTAAATTAGAACAATAATTATCGTTTACTACTACAGAGTTAATTTTTACAGGTTCCATATCTGATGATTCTGGCATCCATCTATTTATGGGATTAAATCTCACCTTTTTACAAACAACCTGAGAATTACCGATAGAGGCATAATCCCAAGTAAAAATTTCTGGCTCTTTATCTTTAATAGTTGCATTGGCTGGAACTCTAAATAATCCACTGAGTAATACTAACTCTAGAGTTATCAGACCGGTTATTAAAAATTTTAACATTACTCCTCCTTTATTTTTTGTTGATTTAGACTTGATATTGTCGATTGGTAATTAAATATTATCGTTTAATTTTTACAGTTGACATGATTGGGGTTTTTTCCCAATTTTTAGACCTAAGTATATATTCATCATAGCTTAAATTTTTTTTGACAAACATAGGGAAATTACGGAAATTATCAGTCAAATATTTGGACAATATAATTATGTTCTGGGAGTTGCTTATTTTCTGTCACCTATTAACTCTCTGTCAGTACTGGCTAAAGTATAAATAAGTCTAACTTATTTACCGTTTCAAATCAATTATTAATGTAATATCTAATACCTACCATAAGCTTTATCCTTCACAATTAATTTTAACCAAAATTCAACAGACTCCGAGGCATTAGAAACAACTACAAATTGATAATAACCAGAACTTCTAGTTTCACCCATCCATTGATTTTTATTTGAATCTTCCATGAAATCTCTAGAACTACGGCGAGAATTTTCAGGAGGATAAATAGATAACAAAACATCTGGAGAATTAGCCCGTAACCTCATCCGTAATAATTGCTCTTCTTGTAGCCAAGCCAGATAAATTTTGCCATCTCCTGGCTGTAAATTTCCCTTGACAACTTCTCGGATCGAACCCTGCGGAAAACGAATTTCTTCTAGAGAATTTCTATTTTGTAAACCTTTCATTGTATCAGTAGCGATCGCCTGCCAAATTTGACCCATCGGCAAACCAATAATATTTTTTCCACGAGGTTGTTCTGAAAATAAATAAAAAAATCTCCCATCAGTTAAATCATTAAAAGCTGCACTACTAATATTCAACCGCTTGAGTTGAATTTTCCATCGGTCAATATCATCCCTACTATAACTACCTAATCTACGACGAGCATCAGGGCTGAGTGTTTCCAATCTATTCAATAACTTATCGGCAATAGAAGACCACCGCCACCGCCATAATTTATCTTCTGGATTTTCGTCACTCAAAGTTTCCCCTCTTTTTTGTGGATATTTAGTGTAGAAAATATCATCTACTAAAGGGAAAAAGAAAGACTCATCAATACCTAAATTTTGTAGGCGGTCGTTCAAGTTTTTCGGTTGCTCATTAACAACTTTTTCCTGATTAGAAGTGTATTTTAACCAAAAATTTCCCACCATCCAACCCATTCCACCCATTCCAACTATGGTCAACAACACTAATAAAATTGTGGGCAAAATAGAAGATGCTTGAGTATTAGCTCTATGATTCGGCATTTGGGAAACCGGCATAGTAGTCACATTAGAGATTTGACCAGAAGTAACTGTTTGAGTGGAAGTGATTTCTGGTGGGGCTTCAGTAGGAGCTAGATCGGTAGTCGATGGTACAACATCGATATCCTCCATAACTTGACGAGCAGTGGTATAGCGATCGCTTGGTCTAGAAGCCAACATTTTATCCAACACCCTACCAAAGTTTGGGCTGAGACTAATTTCCTGTCGCCAGTTAAAAGTCAAATTGTGAGCATCAATCAAAAAAGAGGGTTCCTTTCCAGTCAGCAAAACCAAAACAGTTGCTGCCAATGCATATAGATCGCTGTGAGGAGAAATTACCCCCAGTCGCATTTGTTCGTCTGGAGCATACCCCAGCTTACCCAAACGGGTAGCTTGGAGGGGAAGACCAGCAGGCGTGTGGGCGTACTCAGACACAACTTTTGTTGCCATTTCCTTCACCCCACCAAAATCAATTAATACTGGCAACTTATCAGAATTCCGCAGCATCAAATTATCTGGAGAAATATCACGATGAATCACTCCTACACCGTGAATATATTCTAACACTGGCAACAGTTGCAGCAAAAATTTAGTTACTTCTGCTTCGCTAAAAAAAACTCCTCGACGTCTGCGGTTTTCCAGCAAAGCACGATAAGTTTTACCCTCCACATAATCTTGGACTAAAAATAGATATCCTTGCCCATCCAACTTAAAGCGAAACATTTCTCGGAAGCCGGGAATTTGAGGATGTCGCAATTTGTAGAGTACCCCTGCTTCCCGTTCAAATAGTTCTTGGGATTTTTGTAAGGCATAGCTACCGTGAACTTGGGGGGCAAATTCTTTGAGTACGCAGAGTTCTTGGAAACGGTGGTTATCTTCTGCTAGGTAGGTGCGTCCAAACCCACCATGTCCCAATTGTTTGACAATTTTATAACGGTTACTGAGTATGAGGCCAGGATATATAGGGTTATTCATAAGAGTTGGTGGATTTTGGATTTTGGATTTTGGGTTGATGGTTAAGGGGTCTAAAGTCTCAAGTATGAATATTGGCACATGATAATTAGAACAAGATTAATTAGTTAACTATGACAATTACAGCCTAACAATTTTTATCATAAAGTATGACATATTATTGATAATTTTCTATATCTTTTATGAATTGTGCAAGTGATTGTTTTATTTAATCTAACTCTTAACTTGAGAAGGTTATGCAGTGATTGTGCCAGTTAGATTAACTAATTTCCTTAATTAGGTAAATTCTATGAATTGCTATTTACACCAAAGATAAGGTAGATAAGGTAGATATTTTTTTCTGGGTTAGATAAATCTGATAAATTCCGAATAATTTTTGCCAAAAGTTGAAATTTTAGGGTTTGTATTTAATAACAAATTCCCCAGTCTAATTCCCTAAATATTGTGTTTTACTATGAAGCTTAAGAATATATATCTACTAAAAATTAAATGCTGATGTAAATTTAGTTTGGGTTAATCAGAGATAACTAGGGCTACTTATAATAACTATTACGCTAACGTAACCTATTAGTCACAAATATTCTGTCTTATACCAAATTTAAAGAAATCCTCTAGACGCTCTCTAAACAATAAATTAGATATAAATTACTAAAAAAACAGCAAAATAGACTAAATGTCTTGGACTTATATCGTTTCTACTTAATACTACAATTAATCTCTCTCCCCTTTTTTGAAGCGAAGCGCTTCCCTCCTTAAAAAAGGGGGAGCTAGGAGGAATCAATTTAGATGCAACTTCACTCCAGAATTAGTATTACTTTACATAAATTTATCTACTTCTAAAGTTTTGTGTAGTTTTAGCCACATATTTTCATTTTGCCAGCAAAATAAAAACATAAACCATCTTTGAAAAAACAATTTTATAAAGGAAGTAGAAAAAATATGGATGCTCAAAAATTTCTGAGCCGTTACTCTATCGGAAAACGTTTTTTCCGGGGTATTTGTCTTGGTAAGGCTAATCTGAGTGGGGCTCAGTTGCCTATGGTTAACCTTCATCAAGCTGATTTAAGTGGGGCGGACTTAAGTGGGGCGATACTGAATGGGGCTGATTTAAGCCAGGCAAATCTGTCGGCTGCTGACCTCAGCAATGCTGACCTCCGTAGCGCTAACTTGAGTGATGTAAATTTAATCGGTGCTGACCTCACGGGTGCTAAGTTAGGAAGGGCTAATCTGAATCAAGCGGATCTGCGCGGCGCTAACCTGACAAACGCCGATTTAATTGGGGCAGCACTGAATGAGGTAGAAATGAGTGGGGCAGATTTGACGGGAACTAATGTTAATGAGGCAGAGTTAAATGAAGCTAGCACTCATACAGGTGTTTCTCATAAGTGGGTGAGTTGGGCCGGAAGTCGTTAGAGCTGCTTAAGTTAAAAGTGTAATTTGTGTTTTTAGGGTGCGTTGTCACACACCCTAAATCATTTTTATGCAATCCCAACCGCACAAAATCAAACCTCAAAAATGCTAATTTAACTCAGGCAAACCTACCTGGTGCAAACCTCACAGAAGCAGATTTAAGTAATACTGATTTAGGAAATGCCAAGTTGGCAGGTGCAGACCTAACAAGAGCCAGATTAGATAATGCTAAAATAATAGGAACTATCCTCGACACCTTACCATTAAATAACGGCAGATTTAAAAGTCTAAAAATAGACAATATTATTACATGGGAACATCTCCGTTTTCGCTCCCAATCAGAAGTTAAAATAGCAGAATAACTCGACAAAAGAGGCTTACTTTTTTTTCCCAATAGTGTCGCCCATCTCACCGCAAAAAAAGGGCGTAAAAATCAAGAACCAGATTTTTTATTTTGCTACAAAACTACCAACTGATTTAAGTTGGCAATCCTGGAAGTAGATGGTTTCTATCATACTCCTAAAAGACGGGTAGAAGAACAAGAAAGAGAAAGAGTTTTGAGCGAAATGGTGCGATAATTTATCTGTATGACTCGAAAAAATGCTATACAGAACGAGATCGAGTTATGGATAACTTTTTATATAGCACTACGTCTTTTGGTTAGGACAATGAATTTATGTTCTAAGGGAACAGGGAATAGGGAATAGGGAACAGAGGAATGTCCTAACGTATTTGCGTAGCGCTATAGCTTTGAGAAAATCATAATTAATATCTATTGCCGGCGCAGCTTTAAATTAAATAAATTATCTCTAAAAATCTTAATTCATTCATAGAATCAAACTTGAGTTTCACTTTGGCAAAGTACTTTAAGTTTTTCCTAAAAATATCATTTGCTTTTTTGATAAGTGTTGGGAGAGTCAAGTGAGATAAAATTTCAGAAAAAATCAATATCAACAATTCTGATTGTCTGCTAATTTGCAACTAAATAATAAACTATTTTTACTCCCAAAAAACTTATATAATTAAACATAAAGATTAAGAAAATCTAGGTTTTGCTCAAAATAAAATTATCGAAAGATAAAATTCAGTTGTGTTCAAATGTTTAACAAAATATATGGTCAGTCAAAAAACTATTGATATTGTCAAATCTACAGCCCCTATTCTGAAAAAACAGGGAAAGCAAATTACTACTCGGATGTATGAAATAATGTTTGAAAATCATCCCGAAATCAAATCGCAGTTTGATATGTCGGCTCAAGCAGATGGCTCTCAACCTGCAAAGTTGGCAACTGCTGTTTATAGTTATGCTACTCATATTGATGATTTGCCTGGTTTAAAATCAATGGTGGAAAAAATTGCTCACCGTCATGTGCAAACTCATGTACAAGCGGAACAATATTCAGTAGTGGGAGAATGTATGTTGCAAGCTATGCAGGATGTTTTGGGTGAGACTGCAACGCCGGAAGTTATGGTTGCTTGGGCGGAGGCTTATGAGGCTTTGGCGGAGGTTTTTATTCACCGAGAGCATGAAATATATGAGGAGGAAAGTGCTTCTTGATTTGATGTTTGTGGGTTGAAAAAAAGGGGGGAAATATTGAGTTTAATAGTTGCGGGAGAGCGTAGTGGGGTTGGCAAAACAACTGTTACGTTAGCTTTACTGGCTTATTTAAAACGGCAAAATCTACAGGTGCAGTCATTTAAGGTGGGGCCTGATTATATTGACCCGATGTTTCATCAGTATGTCACTGGTCAACCTTGTCGGAATTTAGACCCGGTTTTGACTTCTGAGGTTTATGTGCAGCAATGTTTTGCGCGAAATATTCTGGATGTTGATTTGGCGCTGGTGGAGGGGGTGATGGGTTTGTTTGATGGGGTGAGTTTTATCGCTCCCCCCTGGCCTCTCTTCGAAGGGGGGGAACAAGAGGAGCTGGAAAGTATCTTGTTAAAAAAGGGGAAAGAAGATGATGGTGATGGGTATTTTCCTGATTTTGCTTCTACTGCTCATATTTCCCGGTTGCTGAATTTGCCTGTGTTGTTGGTGCTTGACTGCAGTCGGTTGTCTGATTCTGTAGCAGCGATCGCTCATGGTTTTGTTTCTTTTGACCCTACTATTAATTTTGCTGGTTTGATACTCAACCGGGTCGGGAGCGATCGCCACTTACAGTTACTTCAAAATTCTCTGAAATATATAAATTTACCTGTGCTTGGGGTACTGCGACGACATCAAAATATTACTATTCCTGACCGACATTTGGGTTTACTTCCTACTGATGAAATGCCAGATTTAGATAATTTAATTAATGACTTGGCTGATTTGGCAAAAACTTGTTTTGATTGGGAAAAATTATTGCCTCTTTTAAAAGTTCAGAATGAGAAGTATCAGCACCTTTTATCTGAGCAAACGCCCCCTAATAATACAATACATATTCCGGCATCAATTGTCAAGAATGTTGAGGAAAAACAATCAAAAGTTTTGATAGGAGTGGCTCGCGATCGCGCATTTAATTTCTATTACCAAGACAACCTAGATATTCTGGAAGAGTTAGGAGCAAAAATAGTATTTTGGAGTCCGCTAAAGGATGAAAATTTACCTGCGGGAGTGGAAGGTTTATATTTTGGTGGTGGATTTCCAGAAGTTTTTGCCCAACAGTTAAGCGAAAATATTTTAATGAGAAAAGCTATTCAGGCAGCAATTATTTCTGGAATGCCAACTTATGCCGAATGTGGCGGACTAATGTATTTATCTGAGGAAATTATTGACTTTAATAGTAAGTCTTGGGAGATGGTAGGAATTTTGCCAACTAAGTCAGTAATGGGTAAAAGTTTGAAGTTAGGATATCGGCAAGCAATTACTAATATAGATACTTTTTTGTTGGCAGCAAATACCAAAGTTTATGGACATGAGTTTCATCGTTCTGAATTAACTGAAGCACCCCCAATACCTCTATATAAAATGTGGCGAGTTGATGAAGATAAAAATCAGACTCAGGCAACTGTTGAAGGTTGGAAATTTTATCAACTTCATGCTTCTTATTTGCATCTTCATTGGGGAAGCAGGACAGATATTCCGCGGCGATTTATTAATTATTTGGAAGAAGCAAGAAGAAAAGACTGAAGTTTATTTTTCGGTAAATTTAGAGATAGTTAACTTTAGCTAATATCTGATGGCTTTTTGTTGAGAGAAAGCATCAGTATCAAGGCACAGAGGAAAACAGAAATCTCACAAATAAATTTAGGAGTCTGAGTAGGAATACTTTTTTTCTTCTATAGCAGAAGGAAGAAGTAAAAAGGAAGGACCGAAGGAGCGAAAAATATTGCGTTGTCTGAGTTTTAAGCCTTTGATCTGTCCTAACCTTTGCTTCGACTGCTATATTCCTCACTTTCTGCTTTTTTTTGGTAAAATAATAACTGTTCAATATCAGTTTGAGAAATAAAATGACTGTATCTGTGCAATTTATCGAAGGATTAAATGAAGAAATTACAGGAGTTAGTCTGAGAAAACGTCGTAACTCTGAGGTAAAAATAGTGGTACTGATGTTTGACCGCCTGCAAGCCACGGAAAGTTTTCGTTCCTTCACTAATAAAATAAATAAATTATGGTTGAAAGACGAGGAAGGAGATATTGAAGTTGCTCCTAGTGGGATTAAATTTTTGTCTGCTGATGAAACAGATTTTTCCAAAGTAGAATGTTCTTTTGAAGTTGAGTCAGAGGAAAAATTTGAGAGAGTAATGCGATTTTTACACCGTTATGCTGAGGCGAATGGTTTTGAGTTTCAGTCTAATTAAATTAGAATCATATAATCAAAAAAACCTAATCTCTCTTTCGATTTTTCGCTGCAATAGAATTGGATTTTTGAAGCTTATCTGTTGAATTTTGTGATTTTTATGACTTGATAAATAGCCTCTAAATAGCTAATTTAAAAAATAGTATAAAGATAGTCTAATGCTATCCGAAGCGAGCCGGAGATTCAACAGTTAACCTCCTAGAGAAAGCAGCAATCTTGAGCCGACGCAATCTCCAAACTTGACTACTATATTAAAGATTGCCACGGCGGATTAACGACTGGGTAAACCCAAATAATTGCTTTTTCCACCCCCTAACTACGGACACTAATAGCTAGCAGAGGTAGTTGAATATTTAGTTGATGAATCGACTCTCAGCTCAGAAACTTGTAGAGTAAAATCAAATAAAAATTCCCATAAGAAAAATCGGAAAATATGAATCAATCAATGTTAAAAATTGCCACGACGGATTAACGACCGGGGCAACCCAAATAA
>JBARXI010000547.1:0-8937 GCA_049647275.1 Microcoleaceae cyanobacterium | reverse complement strand
AGATGTTTTTCCTTTCACTCTCTCCTAATAATCCACCTAAATAATGCCTAAACCCAGTTTTTTGAGACTGGTTTTTCCAACAATCATCAAACTTTTTGCACCATCTTTCAAAGCAAGGAGGCATAGCGGCAGGAGTTGTTTCTTTCATCTCAAACAAATTCGACGTAAAAAGCTTGTCTATCAAGTATTATAGTCTAATTTTACTAATTAAGTTGTGTAAGTCCCATTAGGAGAATAGAATAGTGCGTAGAAAGGATTACATTGATATCAGTTGTACACGCTAAGGCAATAATATCATGTACAATTGACATCCTCCCTATTCTCTAATTGAAAGGTCTAATTTTCCTCCCGTAAAATGGCAAATGAACACATTTGGGTAGTTTGCTCTCAACGACTAATGACTCTCAAATCACGACGGTATTTTTGGTGCTTTTTCTTCTCTTCTAATAAAGTCAGGACTTACGCAAAGTATTTATAAATAGTGTTTTTGGTAGGGGTAATTTCCTCCGGAATGCTGCGCAAACATGAATTACCCCTACCAGTAGTGTCTGTGCGTAAGTCCTGAAGGTATAGAATTGTCTCCAGCGGATGTGGCACTAATAGCTCTTGCGATTGCCTTGCAATCGCAAAGCTCCTTTTACCAAAGTACATTCGGAGGGGCAGTGATGCGAATCTCACAAGAGTTTCAGGATATAGGTTTGTACTTTATTTACCTCCAAACTGCTCTATCTCCTAGATCGTAAAACTTAAGACAGATTTTGTTCGACTTCAGCAACTCGTTTTTTCACCAGCACTACACTGTCAGGATTTAGTGAAATTGAATCTATTCCTTCTCTAACTAAAAATTCGGCAAACTCTGGATAATCACTTGGTGCTTGACCGCAAATTCCTACTTTTTTACCAGCAGTATGAGCAGTTTTAATCAACCGAGAAATCATCCGTTTTACTGCCAAGTCTCGCTCGTCAAATAATTCTGCCAACTCCGAAGAATCTCGGTCTACTCCTAATACTAACTGAGTTAAATCATTACTCCCAATAGAAAATCCATCAAACCGTTTAGCAAACTCATCTGCTAGTTCTACATTCGCCGGAATTTCACACATTACATAAACTTCCAAACCATTTTCTCCGCGCTTTAAGTCATTTTCAGCTAATACTTCTATCACTCGGTCAGCTTCTTTTAAAGTCCGACAAAAAGGAATCATAATTATTACATTATCCATGCCAATTATTTCCCGAACTCGCTTAATAGCTTTGCATTCCAAAGCAAATCCTTCTCTGTAGCGATCGCTATAATATCGAGATGCCCCACGAAACCCTAACATCGGATTTGCTTCCTTTGGTTCAAACTGTTTTCCTCCAATTAAATCGGCATATTCATTAGTTTTAAAATCACTCATTCTAACAATTACTGGATTAGGATATTGAGAAGCAGCAATTTTAGCAATTCCCCGCGATAAATTTTCTACAAAATATTCAGTTTTATCCTCATATCCATAAGTCATTTGAGCTATTTGGTGTCGGACAGAATAGTTTTCAATTTCATCAAATTTAACCAAAGCCATGGGATGAATTTTAATAATATTATTAATCATAAATTCCATCCTAGCTAATCCAATTCCATCCGCGGGTAATTGCCACCATTGAAATGCTGTAGACGGACTAGCAATATTCATCATAATTCTAGTCTTTGTTTCAGGAATATCATTAATATTTACCTCTTCTGAATCAAATTCTAGTCTTCCTTCATAAACATAACCCTGGTCTCCTTCAGCACAAGAAATCGTAATTTCTTGACCTGCTTGTAAAATTTCTGTACCTTTACCAGTTCCTACAATTGCTGGAATTCCTAACTCCCGACTAATAATAGCAGCATGACAAGTTCGACCACCATGATCCGTAACAATTCCAGCGGCATTTTTCATAATTGGCACCCAATCTGGGTCAGTCATTTCTGTGACTAAAATTGTGCCAGATTCAAACTTTTCAATATCATCAACATTTTCAATTAAACAGACCTTACCAGCAGAAATTGCATCCCCCACACTCAACCCAATTAATAACTCTTGACCTCGTTGTTTTAAAGAATAAGTTTTGAGAATTCCGGTTTGCCTTTGAGATTGAACTGTTTCTGGGCGGGCTTGTACAATAAATAATTCTCCACTATCCCCATCTTTTGCCCACTCAATATCCATAGGCACGCCATAATGTTGTTCAATTACTTTCACCCACCGAGCAAGTTGTAAAACCTCCTCATTTTCTAATACAAAAGACTGCATTTCATACAAAGAAGTTTGTACAGTTTTAGTTGTTTTAGTTGTGCCTAAAGCATAAACCATTTTTTCATGTTTATTGCCCAAAGTTTTCTCCACAATAGGTTGAAAATGGGGATACTTCAACAAAGGTTTAAAAACCCGATATTGGTCTGGAGTAACTGCTCCTTGAACTACAGTTTCACCTAAACCCCAAGCAGAGGTAATTAGAATATCATCAGGAAAACCTGTTTCTGTATCAATAGAGAACATGACTCCAGCACCAGCTTTGTCAGAACGCACCATTTTTTGTACTACGATAGATAGGGCAACTTCCAGATGCTTAAAACCTTGAGTTTGTCGATAACTAATTGCCCGGTCGGTGAACAGAGAAGCATAACATTTGCGACAAGCTTCCAAGACTTCTTCAGTACCTGTAATATTGAGAAAACTTTCCTGTTGACCAGCAAAACTAGCATCAGGTAAATCTTCAGCCGTGGCGCTACTGCGAATGGCAACATCAACTTCATCCATGTTATAACGCTGACACAATTCGCGGTATCCTTGGCGGATAGTCTCAGCAATTTCTGACGGAAAACGCGACCGCACCAATAACCGTCGGATTGTTTTGCCAGCTTTTTCTAGGGGAATTTCTCCACTTTCAAATTTTTGAATTTCGTCCTGAATTTTGGGCTTCAGGCTATTTGCCTCTAAAAACTGCCAGTAGGCACTGGAGGTAATAGCAAAGCCTTCGGGAATGCGAATACCTTGATTTTTAAGCGATCGCACCATTTCCCCTAGGGAGGCATTTTTACCACCAACTGAGGGAATATCAGTAACGCTAATATTTTCAAACCAGCGTATGTAAAGATTATTGTTAGTCATGTTGATAATTGTATTTGTGGTAGCTATTTTTATTAGTATATCGATGTTAAAGTAAGATTGTAGAGAGCAAATAAACATCAGAAAATAAGAGTAATCAAATGCACACTGACTCGACTAATAGACCTGTGTGTCCAATATCAGAAATTGAAATGACACGCTGGCTTTCAATCCCTGGTGACTGGCTACGTCCTAACAAGAGTGGACAGTTTAAATTATATTGGTGCAAAGAGTCACAATTTGGATGTGTATAGCCAAAAGAAGGATATTGAAGTATTTGCTGGTAAGCTAAGAATCATTTAGATTGTATAGCAGTCGCCATTACTATTAGGACATTCTCGCTCCTCTCAAATGTAGTCACAGCAAGAATGTAGGGGCGAATGGCCATTTGCCCCTACATTCTTCTGACTTCAAACTTCTGACTTCAGCTATATATTCCCTGTTGCCTGTTGCCTCCCCCAAAAATATGATTCTGTCATCGTGATTGCTCAAAAGCCAAAATAAATTGTAGTCTTCAAAGTAAGCAGCAATCGCGGTATCCTAATTAATTGAACTACCAGATATGGTTGGTTCGTTCTATTGTTTTTGAGTGTTGTTGAGGTTAAAGGTAATTTATGAGTTCTTTGCGGGATAGCTTCAATAAATTTACAGGTAAAACACGATTTGTTGTCTGTCGTTTATTTATTCACTTAGCGGGTTCAGAGGCAACGCCTCTATTGGGCGTTTTGAATCGCGCTGCTAGAGAGGCCGTTGCATCAGAAGGTGATTTGGAAGTAGTGGGGGAAAAACTCGTTGAAGTTTGTCAGAGTCTCCTGCAGTATGATACCTATTGGCAGTCTGCTGCTAATGAGGGTGATTTTATGTGGGATGAGGGAGAAGCTGGAGATTTCTTTGATGAATTGTTTACAGACTCAGCCCAACGTTACTTGAGTTCTGGCGAAGGCAATGACTCTGATGAAGATGACCAAATTTTAAGTTTGCCTCCCACTGGTAATTTAGTGGTGATGATTACAGTTGCTTTTGAGGGAGAAGTTCCAGATATTGAAACCGATCTTGCTAGTATAGGTGCGATGAATGAAGCATTAAAAGCTTTGATTAATCTGCATTATCAAGAAAAATTGCGGGGAATTCAAATACATTTTTCCCCAGCACGTTTAGGGGATGAGTTAGATAATGAACAACTTCTACTCAATTTTCCCGAATTGATTCCCCTATAGAACCCCTAAACGTATCTTTGTCAATGAAGATCGTTTTTTTAGTTAGGAGTCACCGAGTCTGGAGATAAGAGGGAAGATGTGGGGAGAGATAAGACGCGAAAAATTCCACAAAATACGCAGATTTTTCCTCAAAATTGATGCGCGAGCAGACTTAACTTAGACAAAAATCTTGATTACACACTATTTATAGTGCAAGGTGCGTTGCAATGCACTCGACTACGGGTAGAGTTACGGAGTAAGTCCCGATATATTTAAAAAGAGAGGGGGAAGTGTAGGGAGTATTTTTCAACCTTTTTCCACTATTCCTTCCCTCTATCTCCTGAGTTGATGAGTCGGTCTTCCTGACTCCAAGAGCGAGCTGAGGGGGAAGTGTGGGAGTGTGGCAAGTTTCGGGAGTTTCGGGAGTGTGGCAAGTGTAGGAGTAGGGGAGAAATAAAAAAATTATATCTCTACCATTACGGCTGCAGGAGTACCAACATTTTTATTACGGTAATTAAGCGGACATGACCTTACCTGTTATTTGTAGATATTCAACCGGAGATACAGCAGTTTCTAACTTGATGAAGTATATATATTTATGCTTTTAGGGAGTGGGAAGTGTGGAGAGTTTAGGAGTAGGCGACACCACCCTGTACCACATTAACTTGCAATCTGCTGTAAGACCATTTTGAATAAATAATGATTGCTACAAACAGCTAGGCTATTTCTTAGGAGCCAGGTAGGGGTTCCCTCGTATTTTGCTAGCGCAAAGCTACGCTAACGGCTGTTGCCGACATGAAAGGCGACGTACAGGAGTCACCAAGTCAGAATGAATAGCTTTGGTACCATTTGTTAGGTCATAAATTATCTTTTTACTCAAAGAGACATCTACTTTAAAATCTTTTAATCACCTCAATTATTCATAACATTCTATTTTCAGGCTTGGTATAATATAACAAACAAATTTAACCAAGATTTCTGTCTTTGTAGTGAAATCTTGGTTTAATTTGTTATTTGTTTTTATATGGGATTAAATTTTAGTCGCTTGAAGACGGAAGTCCAGTTTCATCAATTTCTAGGGTATTCAAATCTATTTCAAATTTTTTAGCTATGGCATCCAAAATTTTCTGTTCTGGCGGGGTAATAATACCATTGAATTTAGCAATTCGATAACAATTAGCCAACACAGACATTGCTAATTCAGGAGAAAGTTTTTCCAGTAGTAATTCTAAAGGTTGAGGGTTTTTTAAATGGGTAGAAACTGCCTCTACAGAAGCGGGTGATACTGTTTCTAATGCTGGTAAAATATCAGACCAAGATTTGTCAGGATAGCTAGCTAAAATCATGTGAGCTAATATCTGATCCATTACTACAAACTGTTGCTCGGCAGACTGCCAATAATCCTCAGTTGTTTTCTGGAAAGTTTCGAGTTTTTCTATATTATTAGTTCCGTTTAATTTAGCCTCATAAAATCGGCAGGCAGTGAAACCTAAAGCATAAAGCATCATTGCATTTGTCGAAGCACCAACTACAGGCCCAACTCCGGGAATAATTTCTACAAAACTGAACCCTGTTTTTAGTGCATTTCCCCCTATAGATAAGCCAAAAATTGCCAAAACTTCTCCTCTACGGGTGGATTCGTTTAAGTCTAGACCATAAGCTCCAGCTATCTGATAAACCATTTCTGATTGTAGTTTTGTTGTAGCTGCTAATTCTAAACCAAATAAAGCTAAAGCAATGGGAGGAATAATATTAGTTACCATGCCGACTTTACCTCCTTCCCAAGCTTGATTAACCATGAGGCGATGAGCAATTTGACTAGGTGTTTCTTGGGGATATTTGAGTTTAGTTTCTTTGACTTTAGCCTGAATTTTTTCTACATCAACTTCTCCCAAAATTGACAATATCCATTTAGTTCCCCAGAATTTACTAAAGAATTTTAGTATCGGGTTTTCGGAGATGATTTGTAAAGTTTCTCCAGTTTGTTCTGTGGCACATTCTAATAGTTTATGTGCCTGTTTTGAAGTCATTTCTACGAAATCTTGGAGTAATGTTCCTGCTCCGGCAACATTGTCTATGACTTGTTGAGTTGTTTGAGAGGCAGAGTTAACTATTGACTCTCCGATTTTACTGGCTGTATCAGTCAGAGAATTTGAGGATTTTAATTCGTCTTGAATATTACCATTACTGTCAATATTAGTTGTTTTTTTTGTTGTACCTTGATTGTTAATTTGATTCATGTTTATTATCCTCTAAGTTTTAAGTTTAAATTAGTCAGTAATTGTTCTGATAGTTTATCTGGATAAACTTATATCAAGTCCGGTTAAACAGTTTTCATAGCGACCAAAGGGTTTGTTCCAGTCGCAATGACTTTACAGATAAGTAATTTCCAGACTTGACATTAATCTCTCAAATATACCAAAATTTATTACAGATTACTAACTATATGATAATTTTTCTAAAAAAATTATGTCTAGTATAGGCAGATAGATATTTTCGGTTTCTAGAAAAGTTATAAAGTCTTCCTTCAGATAGATTAATGAGAAAATTTGGATTCAAACCTACCCCTTTCAGGGAGACTTTTAGGGACTTGCGTTGAAATAAACTACCGATTAAAGTCGGGTAGGCAAAACGAAGATATCGACTCAATTAAAATATACACCAAAGAAGATTTTTCCCACCGAGAAAGTTAGACACTGGTAAATTATTTTTGTGCTTATCCCTGATTACATCTAATTAGTTAATTTCAAGATAAGTTATAGGAGTTAATCTCAGGATAAGTTATCGCATACTTATCAAAAGCTGCTTTCGCCCTACGACTCAAATCTGTTTTGTATGGTACTTCAGAACGAGCATCAATAGGATAAGCTTTGATTTGAAAGTGAGTTACCCACATTTTTTCTTCTAGAGAAACAAAAATAGGTAACTGTATTTGAGTGTATTTACTTGTATAAGCAGCTTGATATAAAATCCGGAAAGCTAGCTGAATATCAACTTCATGGCTGACATAAAAATCTGTTGCTACTTGCACTTCTAAATCACCATCATTCGCATTAATAATTGTATTTGCCCAAATATAATTGTGCGGAATAGTAACAGTATTATCATCAGCTGTTTGGATAGAAAAACTCCTTAAACCAAAACGAACTACTTCACCATAATTTTCCCCTATTAGGATACGATCGCCTACTCGATAAGGTGCTTCTAAAAGTACAACTATACCTGCAATCAAAGAACTAGCGTAATCTTTAAAAGCAAATCCTAATGCAACAGCTACAACACCACTAAGAGCAATTACATTAGATGGAGATAATTTAAAAAATATATTACTAATCCAAATTACAGACACACTTACTATGAGGAATTGCCAAAATGGTAAAGACTGTTTTATATTCTGGCGAAATTGGAGAACTACTCTTTCAGAAAACCAATTTATCAGCTTTTCTAAAATTTTAAGAATGCCATAAGCTAAGACAATAATTATGAAAGCCTGAGTCAATTTCCAGGCTGTAATTTCTGTGAGAATATCTTGTATATTTTTATCTGTAACACCGATTTTACTTAAATTATAAAATAATAAGTTAAACATTTTGGTATTGGTAGTAGGTAACGCCGGATTTATTATAATCTCAAATCTAGGTAATTAGTTAATATATAATGAGCGGAGTTACCGAGTTACCGAGTTAGGAGAGAGCGAATATTTTATAGTGTGTATAAGTAAAGAAAGTAGAGAGTAATATCATGTCCAGTTAAATAGTTATAAATAATAGATAGACAGGAGATCAAAGAAGAGGTAGGGGAGGTTTTTTTATTATACTTAATCATCCGGACATGATATAAATCATAGATATCTCTAGAAATTGCCAAGCAATTCGAGGGCTAGCTTTGAAATATTTGAAATATTTGCAATTATTCAAATAAAATATGCGTTTGCCCTGGAGGAGACTTGGGCCAACTGATTATCTACTCATCAAAAGTTGTTGGATAATTTTGAACCAATTAGGCCAATGAGCGCGAGTAAACCAAGCCCCCGACGAAAGTAGTTAACGCCTTCAAATAGCTCTTGCCAGGCCCAAGTAAATAGAGAGCCAAAACCTATTGCGTCTAGACCTATATGGATATTGCCACTTGTAATAATTAATTTAAGTATAGTTGCTGTAACACCTACAATGAGTGGCAGATTTGGCGGTTGAGCAATAACAATATTACCCTCGCTGTCTCTGAAAATTTGATCGAATAAGTTATTTTCGTTATTTTCCATGAGTCATTAAATCGGTTATTTTCTATGAATTTAAGTTTACTTGGCTTTGGGAGGCTAGACTCTCCCCCTTTAGTAATAATATAGTTTCACGGAAGTCCAAACTCAAAAGTCATGCCTTGAGGTCGTACAAGCTAAATACTTTTACTTTGACTGATTTAAAACGATTATTCCAGAGTTCGAGGTATGAAACTATTTGTGGTATCGGCTCAATAAATAGGGGTAAGTGCTTAAACAAAATTAATTACATATTCTTGACCAAAATTATCAAGCACTTTTTTGAGATAATTAACTAAACTTTGCCAACTCTGAGGCGCATTAATTTCAATCCATTCATATTTAATAAATT
>JBARXI010000546.1:0-27423 GCA_049647275.1 Microcoleaceae cyanobacterium | reverse complement strand
AAATCAAACTATTATTCCCATAGACTTTTCCCTGCGTCCGATTTTGAATGAGGAAGGGCAGGTAATTTTGCTAATTCCCGAAGGGAGAGACCTGAGTGAAGCAAAGCGACTAGCAACAGAACGCGAACAAGCATTTGCCCTCTTGATTCAAAGCGAACAACGCTGTGCCACATTAGCTACAACTGTGCCAGTGGGAATTTTTCGCACCGACCTCTTTGGTCACTGCATTTATGTTAACAAGCGCTGGTGTGAGATGACTGGAATCTCTAGAGAGGCTGTCACTGTGGCGGGATGGCAACAGGGGCTGCACCCAGAGGATAAAGAGCGGGTTGCGTTCGAGTGGGAGCAACTCATTCAAGGCAACCATTGCGATGATATTGAATGTCGCTTTCAGCATCCCGATGGCACGGTGAAATGGGTGTACATTAGGACTGTTATCGAATTAGATGCTAATCGCCTTCCGCTCGGCTATGTGGGTACGGTTAGTGATATTAGCGACCGCAAACAAGCTGAAGAAACTTTACGCAAAAGTGAAGCCCATCTGAAAACGGCACAACAAATCGGCAAACTGGGAAGTTGGGAATTAGACGTAAACAGCGCTACAGTTACTTGGTCAGAGGAAATATATCACATTTTTGGGCTGTCGCCAGAGGTGGGAAACCTAACTTATGCAGTGATATTGCAACTTATTCATCCTGACGACCGCAACGCTCTCGATAGTGTAATTCAGACTGCCATAACAACCAATCTACCCTATGACATCGAATGTCGCGTCAATCGACCTGATAAAACTTTGGCTTATATCTCAGCCCGTAGCATACCTTTGTGCAATATCCCTGACAAAGTGACGCACATCATCGGTACAGTGCAGGATATCACCCAAAGCAAATTAGCCGAACAACAGTTGAAAGAGGCAAAAGAAACTGCCGAGTCTGCCAACCGTGCCAAAAGTGAATTTTTAGCCCTAATGAGTCACGAAATTCGCACCCCCATGAATGGTGTTTTAGGATTAACCCACTTAGTGCTGCAAACCGACCTCACCCTGCAACAGCGAGACTATCTCACCAAAATTGAGAGTTCAGGTCAATCTTTGCTGGAAATCATTAACGACATTCTGGACTTTTCCAAAATTGAAGCCAAAAAAATGGAATTAGAATCCATTATATTTAAATTAGATGAAATCCTGAATCAAATTAACAATATTCTTGCTCTCAAAGCTGCTCAAAAGGGACTAGAATTCGTCTTCCAGGTTGGGGATGATGTTCCTCCGTATTTAATGGGAGACTCTCTGCGCTTAACTCAAGTATTGGTAAATTTGGCGAATAATGCTGTCAAGTTTACCGAAACTGGATGCGTAAAAATTGTAGTTGAGCTACTCAGTTGTACTGAGGAAACCGTGCGCCTGAAGTTTCTGGTGCAGGATACGGGAATTGGTATTAGTTCGTCTGAGATGGAAAAACTGTTTAAATCTTTTACCCAAGTCGATGCTGCCACTACTCGTAAATATGGAGGCACGGGACTGGGATTAACAATTTCTCAAGGTCTCGTTAAGTTGATGGGAGGCAGCATTAGAGTTGAGAGCGAAGTAGATCGAGGCAGTACGTTCTATTTTGAACTAGAAATGAGCTATCTCTGGGAGGATGCTGGGAGTTATGGCTATTCTGTACCCGTTGATATCAGAGAAAATAAATCCTTAGCTTTGGAACAACTGCAGGAAATTCAGGGGGCTAAAATTCTACTGGTGGAAGATAATCCCATCAACCAACAAATCGCCCTGGAACTTTTGCAAAGGGTGGGGCTGAATGTAGATAAAGCAAATAACGGACAGGAGGCGATCGCTAAGGTTAACGAGAATTATTACGATTTGATTTTAATGGATATTCGGATGCCGGGAATGGATGGGCTAGAGGCTACCTACTGTATTCGTGGTTTGGCACAAGAGGGTAACGCCGAAACACAATGGTTTGCCACAGTGCCAATTATTGCCATGACAGCTAATGCTATGGATACAGACCGAGCCAAAAGTTCGGCTGCCGGAATGAATGAGCATTTATCTAAGCCTGTCAATCCCCAAGAGTTATATGATACTCTCCAGAGGTGGATTTCTCGGCGTTCTCCTCAACCTACGAATAACCTCCCTAACCCTGCTATACCGGAACAAACTGCCCAGCAGCCCTGTCGGACTGAGTTAGATTTGCCTGGTCTGAATATTGATGAGGGTCTAGAGCTAGTTGGTGGGGAGTGGAGTGATTATCTAGACATCCTGAACATATTTCAAACCTCTCTAGAGGGGTGTGGCTCCGAAATTCAGGCAGCGATAAACCAGAAAAATTGGAATCTAGCATTATATCTAGTTCACAACCTCAAAGGGTCGGCAGGTAATATTGGGGGACAGACCGTCTACAAATCTGCTGCCACCATGCAGAAGGAGCTACGCAGCGAAACTCCCGATGCAGAGTGGTTGTCTGTCAAAGCTCTCATGTTAATTCAAGAATTTGAGCAATTATTAGAAAGTATTGACACACTAATCTTACTTAGAGATGGGGAATAGGGAGTCATTTCAGTTATCAGTTAACAGTTATCAGTTATCAGTTATCAGTACCCCTAAAATCACTCATAAATCACTAAATTTCCTTTGGTAGGGGTAATTCATGAATTACCCCTACCAGAAACACTATTTATAAATACTTTCTACAAATTTTGCTCAAACTTATTCCTTAGATTTTCAGATAATTATTAAACCTTTCGCGCAATTCTTCAATGGTCAAATTCTGTATCCAATATTCTACCAAAGCATGACCAAAAGCCCAAGCATTTCGGTCTGGTGAATCCGGATTTTCTAACAACAAAGGCCACAGTGTTAGCAAGTCAAAATTACGCAAATTTGCATCCCCGCTCAATAGCGAAAATAAATCGTAAGCCATCTGCAACTTACCAATAACCACAGGCAACTCTTCGACCGGAATTTTTTCTGCCAATAAATAAGCCAAAGCAGGCGATCCAGTTGTCATAGTAGAAATAAACTGCAACACCGGACTTTTCAACAAAGCAGTTAACCCCTGAGTAGTCGCCATTTGAAAAGTGTAATGGTCAATAATTTTAGCAGCAGCAACAGTACGAGCTTCGCGATCGCGCAGAAACCGAGCCAGACGTAATTGTTTCGCCGGCGCAATAGCTTCTACCAGAGACAGAGATATCGCATCAACATTCCAAGCATCTCTATTACTTTGAATATCCCCCGTAACAACAGGCAAAACTTGATTGCAAAAATCTCCCAACATTTCTGCCCGATATTGAGTCGCCTCCCGAATAGATTTTTCCTTAGCACCTTTCCCCCAGACCCAATCATAAGGAGGTTGCCATTGGCGGATAGGTCGTAAACGGTCAACTTGCGTCACAATTACAATAGCTGGCAAATCTGCAATTTCCGCTTTCATATCTTGGAGAAAATCTACATCCATTTGCAGCGCGGGGTCGAGAGCGGGAGTAACCAGCAACAATAAATCGGCATTGTTGGCATACTCAAGCACCAATTCCCGGAGATCGGAGCGGTTTGCTTGTTCATAACCGGGAGTATCCCAGAGATTGAGCGTTTCTCGACTTTCGCTCTGCCATTGATAATTTTTAATTTCATCCGTACTCGGCAAAACATCAACTTCAGCGCGGTCGGCTTGAAATAGGGTATTAATCAAACTACTTTTCCCCGCACCGGTGCGCCCCACCAACAGAATATTAACGGGTTTTTGATCGACAGTTTCAGTAGGCTCGGCTGCTTCGAGAATTTGTTTGAGAGTTTGAGTTTCTGCCTTCGGGAGAGTGGCTTCGGGAATAGAAATTGCCTCTTCAGAGATGGTCATGTTGCCATAAAGAGCGATCGCCTGTTTAGACAAATTCCGCAAAGCAGTCTCTCGTAATAACTGACTAAAATTCATCAACAACTGCTGATTTGCTTGGTCACTGTAACGCTTACTGCTAACTTTAGCTATTGCTGCCACCGGGTTTAGTACCCATTGTGCCCAACTCCAAGCTTGCAAGAGTTTACGGGCTGAGGGTTCTAATTTGCGATAAATTTCATATCCCTGATACGCTTGACCGATAGTTATTTGATTTAGGGTTGGGGATAATTTTTGCATCAACCGATCCATATCATCAACGGTGCCGCGAATCAAGCCGTAAGCTTGGGGAATATAAATGTTGAGTAGAGGATATTTACCTTCGGGATGGTAAGCATTAGCAACTGCAACTACCACTGCCTGACAACGTTGCCAGAATGTTTGCCAGTCTTCCCAGAATGGGAGGTCGTTGCGGGATGATTTGATGATTTCTCGGAGTTGGGTTTCTACTTGTTTGGTGGCATCGTTTTCTGTAGGTGGGGTTGTGGTCTCGTCACCAGATTCGATGTGTTTGTTTACTTCTTCGATGACAGTTTCCATTTCTGCAACGGCAGGTCGCGTCCATTTGACGAGTAGCCAACGCCATCCCACAAAGATCGGGATAAATATTCCCCAGATCCAGTTGATATTCCACTGATGAATTTGCATTCCTGCGGATACCATCAAAAATGTGATGATGGCGGCAATGGGTAAGGCTAAAATTGCTAGTTGCCAGGGTTTTAATCGTGCCATTATTTTTATGGTTGGTTTAATATGTCTCTCTATTAAAAGTTTATCGTATTTGGTTTGCGGAGGTTGCGTACAAAGTCTTTACAGGGTAAGCTTGATTACTTTATTCAAGATATTACCCCTCTTTTGTCACTCTCCAGTTTTTTTTATTATTTAAACTTCCTGAAAAGGAGCTATAATAAGAAATACAAAGTTTGATCGTCGAATTTTGAACATTTCACGGTTCTCAGGAATTTCTAGTCAGAAAAAAGCTGGCTATAGCCTGATATACAAAAGCTCTAGGATTTAGAAATCACAAGATTTTTCGGAGAGTGACAGAACAGGGTTACAGCACTTTTCAGATTGATGAACCACATCGTCACAACCAAAAACTTGTAGGGACGTTCCATGAGTAGTCTAACCAAATGAAAACTGCTGTAATGAAATTATATCCTGCTTAGTATTCATCAAAGCTTTATGTAAACAGTAAAGCGCTGTAAACAAAATTTGTGAACTATTCTATCTGAAAAAGTAGAGACAGATGTGTTCACAAATGCTATAGTAATTAACACTGTTGGCAAAAATGTGTTTACCCAATGACTGAAAGTAAATCTAAGAAAAAAGTTCTTGTATTAGCAGTTAACCCGAAAGGAACTGTTAATTTACGGCTAGATGAAGAAGTCCGCGAAATTAGAGAGGCACGACAAAGATCTACGAATCGAGAAGGTCTTGATATTTTTGTAGAAATGGCAGTTCGTACAAAAGATTTACAACAAAAAATGCTGGAGCATAGACCACATATTGTTCATTTCTGTGGTCATGGTGCAGGACAACAAGGTTTGATTTTTGAAGATATTCAAGGAAAAGCAAAACCAGTTTCTACGGAAGCACTAGCTAGTCTTTTTGGATTACTAGGACGCTATATTGAGTGTGTAGTGCTTAATGCTTGCTATTCAGATACCCAAGCAAAAGAAATTTCTAATTATATCAAATATGTAGTAGGTATGAGGCAAGACCTTGGCGATCGGGCTGCCATTGAATATTCAAGGGATTTTTACACTGCTTTAGCTGCTGGTGAATCCTATGATTTAGCCCATGAATTTGGGCGTAACGCTATTCAAATAGAGGGTCTCGGAGAAGAAATGACCCCAATTCTAAAAAAAAAATAGTTAGTAAACTTATACAAATTCAAGCTGATTTAAGTACAGAAAACTTTCGGTATCCACGAAAGATAGTAAGATTTTTTAAGAGACAACCTCAATGGATTAAAAAATTAATAGTTATCACTATTATTACTGTTCAGTCAATTATAGAGGTTTTGAAATTTTATTGGGTTTTATTTTTATTATGGTTATGCGGTTATATAACCTTGAAGCAACTTATAGTAATTTACCTATTTTTAATAGGGGGTATAATACTATATATACTAGCACCTATAATTTCATTGATTTATACTATACCTGAACGTAATATTGGCTTAAAACCAGCAATGATTCTATTTAGTAAAATTTCAAATCAAAATATTGAAAAACTTAATTCATTAAAAGAAGAAGAGTTAAAAGAAGCTGTAGCAAAATTTAGTTCAGCTTCAGAAATTATTATAAATAATTTTTCCAACTCTCCAGAAATATTAGAAAAATATCCTGAAATCAGTGAAGTTTTTCAAGATATTGATACAAGCATTAAAAAAGCTAAAAACTTATATGAAGCCAAGAAGCAGTGTAGAGAAGAAAGAGAAGATCAAGAAAGAAGGAAAAAAGAAAGATATTGGCAAGATGTTAGAAAAGAACGAGAAAAGCGAAAACTAAGCCGTGGTGTTCCTCCTATTGATGAATATAACTGTCCAAACTCCCACCCTATTCGAGCAACTAACATAGACAGACAAGGAGATTTTGGAGGTATCTACTATTTTCCAGATGAACGTCGGGGTGTAAAGGTTTATTGGTGCTTTGCCAATGCTGAGGAGGCTAAGGTTGAGAAATTTCGTCGTCCTCTTCGCACGCCACCTAAACAACAACCTTTATGATATGTGTCAGAGAGATCCCTAACTTCCTCCATCTTACCTACCCCCCAAATAATCGCCCTACGGAAAGCTCAACATCCGCAAATGCCAAGGGTATAACTACCCCTCTGGTACTATTTCTATAATTTGCCCATTCAGTAACTCGACACCCCGCACCACTAATACTCTGGCTGCAATCATCTGATGATCTTCTACAAATGTCCACTTGGCAATAGTCAGAGTCATGGCGATCACCTAGCGTCCCGTAGAGAATCGCTCCTTTTCTATTTCTATAAATATTTGTAAAATATATAACAGTAAAATACTATTTTTTATTGTAAATTTTCTACTCCCAGACACCAAAGAAAATTTCATATTTTCTTATAATTATAGCACTAACTCTAGCTATATAATAATAGATATTTTCAGTCAATTCTCACAACTTGTAGTTAACTAAATCATAACCAGTACAAACGATAAAGGAGAAATAAATGAAAAATAGAGATTGGTTTTTGACTGGAGACGGGCAATGTCAACCTTGTGAAACTTTGAATGAATGGAAATTATTACGAGAAAATTATCGGCTGTATAGATTTTTAACAGAACTAGAAGATACTCTAAAAGAGGCTATAGATGAAGCTAGTTGTTTGCCCAAGATTCGACTGTTAGTCAGACAACTAATTACTAATTCATACTGGCTGCGGACTCAAGAACCAGAACCTTGCGAAAAAACTGGAACTTCGGTTATTTTGTTATACGATGAGTTAGGATTTCCCCTAACAGTACAAACAGTAAAATTTATGCCTGGAACAATTTCAACAATTCATAATCATGGTACTTGGGGAATAGTAGGAGTATTAAAAGGTCAGGAAAAAAATACTTTCTGGAAACGGACTCCCGACCCAGAAAATAAATATAAAATTGAACGAGTTGGAGAGAAAATTTTACAACCTGGAGATTTAATTAGTTTGACTTCTGATGCTATTCATAATATAGAAGTAATCGGAGATGAACCTACATTTACTTTGAATATTTACGGTGAAACAAAATCTTCAGAACGGTTTGAATTCGACCCAGTTGCCCAAACGGCGAAAAAATTCTGAAGCAAGTAAAAATTTTCAATATTCAGGTATAAACCCCTCACCTGTAACAGAGGCGTGGGGTCTCAAATTATAAATTTAGAAATGAAAATTTTTTTTTTCAGTTCTAAAATAAAATGTACATAACTGTAATATAGTAATAGATATAAAATTCTGACAATAAATAAATAGTACCTTTGAGTATAAATTAATTATTGAAGGACAGTAAAAAACGATTCCGCTCGAAATCCGCCGGATTTATTCATACAGTTATTTTTAATTTGGTAAATAATGTCTAATCCTTTCCTTTCGCTCAACTATGAACCTGCCATTCAGGCTTTAGGCGGTGACTATTATGATGAAGTTCTTGCTGCTGAATTTCCCCAACATATTTTACGATTTCGGAATGATAAATTGCTTCCTAAACTAGGATTAAATCCTCAAGATGTTAAGGATGAGCATTTTATTGAAACTTTTGGTAAATTTCATTGTGTCGGACCTTTTTTAGCCCTACGTTATCATGGCTATCAATTCGGTGAATATAATCCTTATTTGGGTGATGGTAGGGGTTTTCTTTATGGTCAAGTGCGTGGGGTGGATGGTGAATTATATGATTTTGGTACAAAGGGTTCGGGTAGAACGCCTTATTCCCGCAGTGCTGATGGTAGACTCACTCTTAAGGGGGGGATGCGAGAGGTATTGGCAGCCGAAATGTTACATCGTCATGGGGTTCGCACTTCCCGGTGTTTGAGTTTGATTGAAACTGGGGAGGGTTTATGGCGCGGGGATGAGCCTTCTCCGACTCGCTCGTCGGTGATGGTTCGTTTTAATCGTTCTCATATCCGCTTTGGTACTTTTGAAAGGCTGCATTTTTTTAAGCGTCCGGATTTGACTAAGAAGCTATTAGATCATGTGATTAATTGTTATTATTCTCATTTGAAAGAAGAGAGTGATTCCGAAACGGATCGCTTCGCGAATCGCTATTCTTTATTTTATTCGGAGTTAGTAGAAAGAGTTGCTAAGTTAGTTGCTCAATGGATGGCTGCTGGATTTTGTCATGGCGTATTAAATACAGATAATATGTCAATTACTGGGGAAAGTTTTGATTACGGCCCTTATGCTTTTATGCCTACTTATGACCCTAAGTTTACGGCAGCTTATTTTGATTATTCTGGTCTTTATCGTTACAGTCATCAACCATTAGTTTGTAAGTCAAATTTGCACCTACTTCAGGATACTTTAGCTGCAGTTGTTGATAAGGAGAATATGAAAGCAGCTTTAGAAAAATTTGATGATTGTTATCTAAATGAATATCGCCAATTAATGATGAATAGATTGGGGTTTGAAAAGTTACCGGAGCCAGAGGCAGAAAAGTTACTTCAGCTAACTATTAAAATGCTGGCAGATTCTCAGATTGGCTACCACGATTTCTTCTTTCAATTGAGACAACAATTTTCTCCCTATTGGCGTGATGATATTAGTAAGATTTTTGTTGATTTTGAACCCCAAGAATTAATTGAGCCTTGGCGAGAATATTATTATCATCTTTTGCAAACTTATTCTAATGATGAGTTGAAAGTTATGGCAAAAAGGTTAAAAAAATATAATCCTCAGCAAAGTCTAATTCGACCTATAATTGAATCGGTCTGGGAACCAATTATGCTGGAAAATGATTGGCAGGATTTTTATGATATATTGAAGCAAATAAATGAAGAATGAGGAAGTAATCTGATGAAACAGTTAATTAAAAATATCGTCTATAAAACTTACCCTCTTTTAAGGTCACAGCCTGACTTTTTAATTATTGGTGCTCAACGGTCGGGAGTAACATCACTATATAAATATTTGATTGAACATCCTCAAAGTTTAGTGACTTGGCACTCGATAGAGACTTATTACTTTGATGTTGATGAAAACTATAACAAAGGAATTGGATGGTATTTACGGCATTTTCCCTGGAAATTCCAAAAAGGGAATAAGTTGACATTTGAGGCACCACCAAGTTATCTTTACCACTCTTATATTCCTGAGCGAATTAAGCATGATTTAGGAAATATTAAGATGATTGCTATGCTCAGAAATCCTGCCGATCGAGCTTATTCAGCATGGCAAATGTTTCATAGTTATTCTTCTCTTCCTCTGATTCATTTGAGGGAAAGAGCAGATGAACGCTCATTTCCAGAGGCAATCGAACAGGAATTAAATCCAGAATCAAATCAGGCAAAGTATCCCTACGATTATGTGGAACGAGGAAAATATGTTTATCAACTCAAAAATTATTATCAATACTTTGATCGAGATAATATCCTGGTCTTAAATTTTGAGCAATTCCGTGATGATTTAGGTTCTGTGTTGAATCGTGTATGTGATTTTCTCGGTATTGAAAAATTTTCACCAGAAACAATTAAGCAGTTGCAACAACAGAAATATTCAGTAGCAAAATATATCAGAAGTCCTGGGGATGAGGAGGTAATAGAGAGGCTAAAAAACTATTTTGTTCCTACTAATGAAGAACTATATAACTTATTAGGTTATGGTTATGAGTGGTAAAGCTCTAATTGTCTGGTTGGGTTTATCCTACGCATAAGTTCCGCTAACATTTCGTTCTATCTAACCTACCCGTGAAACCTATTATTCTATTTTAATTGAATTGGTAAAATCCTTTCTGACTCTTTCTAAATCTGCTTCCGTCAGAGATTTGAGTAAATTAAAAATCAATACTTCTGTAGTAATATGCTGCAGATAAGAGTTGCTAAGATATGGTAATAAATCACTTTGATTGTCAATATAAACTTGAAAGAAAGCTAAACTTAATGCCTGAAAATAGGGATAAACTAAAGTTGGATTAGGACCGATTAATTCTGCTGGTAGTTGTACAGAAGTTTCTACTTCTTCTTGAATAAAAGAAAAGTGTGTTGCTGGTTTACTTATAACTAAATATTTTTCTGGAGTTGTTAAGCGGATAAAAGGATAAATTTGCTCTGAAATTGGAGGAGCAAAAATATCTTCTGTACTGGCAATAATCATCATTGGTATTTCAATTTTACTCATACCTTTACTTTCAGGTCCAAAAACACTACTGCTAACAGGATTAACTGCAATAGCTGCTTTTACTCTTTCATCTCTTAAATTGTATGTAACTTCAGGTAAATTAGTAGTCTGACACTGTAACAATAGGGATAAATTAAAGATAAATTGAGTATCCTCAGATTGACAGTCTGTTTTAAGTTGTTCTAGGTCGAGTGGGGCGCCTGCAAGACCGAAAGCTGTATAACCGCCAAAAGACTGACCAATTACTCCCACTTCCTGGAAATTTAGCCGACCTCGATCTGTCGGTTCGGAGCCAAATTTTGTCTCTAATTCATCGAGTAAATATTTAATATCTAGGGGGCGATTAATAAATTCTGTTCCGTCTACAGGTTTCGTAAAACCTGCAAAAATACCTTGAATTTTTTCAGCACTCGAACCAATATGTTCGGGTACTACTACAGCAAAACCATGAGATGCTAAATGTTCGGCGAGATAGACAAAACTATTCCGGTCTGAACCTAAACCATGAGAAATTACTACCACTGGAATTAATTTATTTTCAGAAATATTCGGGATATAAATATCTGCTGGAGAAGAGCGATCGCGATTTAGATTTCTAAAGGTCAAAGATTGTTTTTCCCATTGAAAAGACCCTGGGTTTCTTAAGTCGGCGAAACTATTAAAATCAAAATTTTCTTCATCAGAATCTAAATTTGCTGCTTGCTTTTGAAGTTCTCCCAAAATCAAGCGATTTTCGACAAATCTGTTGAATAATTCTTGAGTTAAATTGATACTACTTTCGAGATTAATAAAAACATCACCGGGGAATTTTTTCAGTAAATTAACAATAGTTAAACCTTCTGAATCTATTACAGCTTCATCAAAGGCGATTTTCAGAGCTTCACCACCATTTTGATTATCTCCCGTCTGCAAAATGTTACCTAAACGTTTTAGAACTTCTTCTCCGGCTGGCTCTTCTATAAATGCTTGGACAATACTAGGATTTACATCAAAACGTCTTTGTAAAATTGCTTGTAGCTCTTCTTTTGCTTTGGGTTCCAATAATTCAGAATAAAAGGCAAACTCTGGGGTAAATTCACCTGTTTTAGCAAGGGTTTCTAGAGATTTAACAGGAATTTGAAGTTCAAAAGGTGGGAAATAAATAGTCACTGTTTCAGCAGCAAAAGCAGGAATTGCTGTAAAAATAGCGGATACTATTCCTAATCCTAGGGAAGATGAAAATCGAATTTTTAACCATCTATATAAGATATATTTTTGATGTTTGTTTTTGTCTTGGGTATTTTTTCTGTGAGATACTGTGGGAATTATATTTTCCCAAAGATATTTGAAAATATCTTGGGATTTTTTCAACAGCATAAATTACTCCTCTAGTTCAACATTCTAATTTAATTGATGTAATTATATTGTGCCACAAAAAATTAAAAAATCAAATGAACGATCGCTGAATACCAATCGTTTTTCCATAGGCTTTTTTTTTCATTACAGTAAATTTTAGCTAAAAAATACCATTACTCAATTAATACTTAATTTGTCTATTTGTGTCTCAGGTATTTTATCAATTACTCAGAATCATTAATCAGTTAGACATCTGGTAAAAAATAATGTAGAGACGTTCCATGGAACATCTCTACAAGAGTTTTATCGGGTATCAGTCATCAGTTAACAGTTAATATTTTTAACTTATGGTTTCGCTACCCCCAGTCTGCTCTGGTATCAGTCATCAGTTGTCAGTTTTGCTTAAGACAATTAATTATTTGTTTTCAGACTTGCTGAACACCCGAACCTAGTTGAGTGAATTAGAAAAAGCTGATAACTTTTAACTTTTAACTGTTTCAAAAAACACATATTTAATTTCAGCAGTATTATTTTTTTAAGTGAAAAATAGGTAACTTTTGCAAAGATAAGAGGTAATATAAATTCATATAAATTGATATCAATATTGCCCCTTATATATTCAGGAGTTACGCAAAAATATGGCGCTATAGAACCCATTTGATATCTACTTAATTACCATAATCAAGTCTTCTAGCGCATCAATTTTGAGGAAAAATCCGCTCTGTTTCTTGAATTTTTCTGTATTGCCTCTCCCCATATCTTCCCTATTCCCTATTCCCTCCTGTCTCCTGTCTCCTGACTCCTGTAGGGGCGTGTCATGTCGCGGAGCGTTAACGCAGTAAGGGGTGTAAGGTGCGTTGCAAGGCACCCTACAGGTCGAGTCGCTGCGTAAATCCTAATATTATTAAATTGTGGCTTACCACTAATACCAATTTGCCGATAAAAAAAATCACATTTAGTATGACAAATACTTAGGCGGCAACTGCTTCTTCATAAGGTACAAAAGCTTTCTTCTGAGCGCCACAAATTGGACAATGCCAATCATCAGGAATCTCTTCAAATGGGGTGCCAGCAGCAATACCAGAATCAGGATCGCCCACCGCTGGATCGTAAATCATTGAGCACATCCGGCAAATCCATTTACGAGTTGCCGGCTCACTACCAGCAGCTTTTTCTTTAGGTGAAACGCCCTTGAGACCTTCGAGAGCCTCAGTATATTGATTTGCGTGGTGATTTTCAATATGTGTTAGTAGACCAAACTTATGAGCTGCTTGACGGAATATGGAAGCGTGTTCGCGAGATTCTTCTTCTTGCTCTTTGAATTCTGCTGCTGCCCCACTATCGCGATCGGCTTGTGCTTCCTTGGCAAAACCTGGATACATAGTTGTATACTCGTAGGTTTCTCCTTCAACTGCTAATTCTAGGCACTTAGATGCGATCGCTTTTTTCTCCTCCTCGGTCAAGGTGGAGGGGTCTTCTACCACTAACTCAGGATGGAGCAGACGAAAGTGAGAAAAAGCGTGTTGAGTTTCTTGGTTGGCCGTCTCTTTAAATAGTTTGGACAAGTCTTCCATACCTAGCTTTTTGGTAACTTCGGCAAAAAAGAGATATTTACGGTTGGCCATTGATTCGCCACCAAAGGCTTCGGCAAGATTTTTGGCGGTATTAGAGTTAGATATGTCCATAGTGTTCTTCTCAATTGAGTAGTTGAGTTAGTTATTTATCAGAATAATTCTTATTTAATAAATTGTCAAGATAGATACTGATTTTTAACTAATATTGAGTATTTATTGATATATGTTATAATATATAACTAAAAATTTAATTAAGGCATAAATATCATAGCTTTCAATTATGGTAAGTAACTATACTACAACAGACATCAGAAACAGAATGCAATCTCAAGGTTTGAGAATTACTCCTCAACGATTTGCGGTTTATGCTAATCTGCTGGGTCGCTCGGATCATCCCACTGTTGAGGAAATTTTGACTCAGATCAACCGCGAGCTACCAATTTCTTCTAAGGCAACTATTTATAGTGCTTTAACTGTGTTACGGGAGGTGGGATTAGTTAAGGAGGTTTTACTTGAAGAAGGGGTGACTCGTTATGATGCTAATGTCAAGCCTCACCATCATTTTTGCTGTCAAAATTGTGGCGCGATCGTTGATATAAACTGGGAAACTTTTAGTGATTTGCAAGTAGATCGCTTACCTCCTGGTCTCCAGGCTGAAGGTTATCAGGTCGTTGTTAAGGGGAAATGTGAGCGCCCTGGTTGTCAAATTGCATCTTCAACAATTAATAATTAACAATTAATAATTAATAATTAACAATTACCTCTGTTTAAAATTTAAAAAAAGAGGAGCGATCAGAAGGATTTTTTTTCTTTTTTTTCATTGATGTGTAGAGGCTTTTTACCTTAATTACTTGGTAAAATATTCCCTCAAAGGTGGTTGGCTCGTGTCTGTTTAAATAAGGAATTTAGAACCCCCCCAACCCTCTTTAAAAAGAGAGAGGGGGGTCTGGGGAGTATGGGAGGTGTGGGAGGTGTGGGGAGAAGGTTATGGTAGCTCGCCAGAAAAATTAAATGGGGCAATTGCATTATTCACTTTGTAGCGACCTCTTTGAACAATTAATAATTACCTCTGTTTGAAACGGATTGGATTGACTCAAAGGAAAAATTTTTCTTGACTTTAAAAAGAGAGAGGGAAAAGGGGAAGTATTTTTAAACCTTTTCCCCTTATTTCTTCCCTGTATCTCCTGAATTGGTGAGTCGGTATTCAATCGGTTCGAGAGTGAAAAAACGGACATCGGGAGCATTGATACAAAATGGGTTTATTCTATACAGCAGCAAAAAACTGATGTAATTTTAATTAAGTTATTATCTTTTCCCTTATGGGTTTAATACCCCACCGTCACCCGCGGTGCTCAAAATTGTTTGGGGGAGCGAATCGCCGCAATTTTCACATCACGCCTCTCTTGGTGCGCGTTCCCTTGCGTCTTACGCCGACGCGGGGTCGCACCGCTTCTGCCTTCAGCATAGCTGCCTTCTTCAACAGCTTGCTTGAGAAACTACTAATATTTAATTGTTGCTAATAGAGGTGATTACTATGAAAATTAAAAAAATTAATCATGTGGCGATTATTTGCTCTGATTATGAAAAATCAAAGCACTTTTATGTGAATATTTTAGGGTTTGATATTATTCAAGAAACTTTGAGAAAGCAGCGCAATTCTTATAAGTTAGATTTGCAGGTTGGCAATGGCGATCGCATAGAGTTATTTTCATTTCCCAACCCTCCAAAAAGATTGACTCGACCAGAAGCTTGTGGTCTGAGACATTTAGCTTTGGAAGTAGATAATATTCAAGAGTCTGTTGATTATTTAAAATCCCACAACATAGAAGTTGAAGATATTAGAATTGATGAAATAACTGGCAAACTTTTTACTTTTTTTTCCGACCCAGATGGGTTGCCTTTAGAAATTTATGAAAGTTGAAGAAGGTGGTAGGTCATAGGTTATAGGTGGTAGGTTGGGTTGAGGTACGTTAGCGGAGCTTATCCGTTAGGATCAACCCAACAAATAGATGTTATTAACGCTTCAATTGTTGGGTTTCCTAATGTCAACCCAACCTACGAATATCATGCATTGAGATGCACCCTAGATTAATGTAGGAAGTAGAGAACAAAAGAACTGGGAACAGAGGAGAAATAATTGAGAAATTATACAATACTAAACTTGCTGAAAATAAATGCTAGGATTATTCATAAAACAATTAATTTAGAGTGCTATGGAACAAGAAATATATAATCAAGCCGTGGCAAGAGCTACTGCTGGAGACTATCAAGGAGCAATTCAAGAGTTTAGCCAAGTTATAGAAATTAATCCTAAGTTTGCTGCAGCTTATTATGGTAGAGGTCTGGCAAAATTTGACTTAGGAAATAGAGAAGAAGCAATAGCAGATTATACTCAAGCAATAGAAATTAATCCTAATTATATAGATGCTTATTTAGGTCGTGGTATTGCTAGGTTTGCAGTGGCGGATATTTTAGGAAGTATTGCCGACGCTAATCAAATAATTAGTATTAATAGTAATCACCCTTCTGCTTACAAATTATTAGGTAGCGCTTACCGCAAACAAGATAATCAAGAAGCGGCAATTGCTAATTTTAAACGGGGAGCAGAATTATATTTAGAACAGAAAGATACTGTAAATTGTCGCCAATGTTTGGATAAGATTAAACAGTTACAATATGTACAATCTCCTACCTTGAAAACTGACAGTAATATTCAGGGGGAAAAAGGTGATAGTAAATTTTTTTTAACTAGGATGTTGAGAAGATTTGAAAAAGGCGATCGCCAGGGAGCAATAGCGGATTTAAACTGGGCTTTACAAGTAGATCCAGAAGATTCTCAAGCTTATTGTTGTCGAGGAATTATTCGTTATAAACAAGGGGATAGTTTGGGCGCAATATCAGATTTTAATAAAGCTTTGCAATTTAACGATTGGGATATTTTAGCTTATCAGAATCGAGGGATGATTCGTAGTAAAATGGGAGATTTTAAAGGAGCGATCGCTGATTTTGATGCTGCTTTAAAAGTTGAACCGAACAATTCACTTATTTATGTAAGTCGGGGAAATATTTATCGGGATATGGGTGCGTATCAAGAAGCAATTACAGATTACGAACAAGCATTAAAAATTAATCCTAATGAAGCCAAAGCTTTTTATCATCGGGGCATTATTTATTCCCGTTTAGAAGAAATCAAAAAAGCTATAGATGATTATCAGAATGCTGCTAAATTATTCGGCGATGCTGAAGATTGGAATAACTATAAAAAAACCTTAGATAATTTGAAGAAAATTCAGGGATATGTTCCCAGTAAAAATCAGAATATTAACGAAGATACTAAGTATAAACAACTGCAACAACAACTTTTAAGAATGGTTGGTGGTCATTGGGAAATGGCAGAACAATTAATTACAAAAGTTCGAGAAAAATATCCGGGAAGAGATAGAATTTGGTATTTAGAAAAAGTTATATCTGATTGGCAACAACAGTAAGACAATTAATTAATTTAATGGTGACATTAAAGTGGGGAAATAGTAATTACTATGCACGAATATAATATAAAATATGAGAAATAATCCGACGCTATATTCCCCTACATAGCGATCGCTAACAATTGCAAAGATTATCTTCAGGACTTACGCAGAACCACCGTATATTGTGGGGTTAAACGGCCGTTGAAACCTACAGATGGTGTATGATTTGATATTTTGCGTAAGTCCCGATCTTTTTAAAATAACTGCTCAATACATTTACCAAAATAAGTGGCCCCGCGTAATTAAATGTCACGATATCCGAAGCGACTGGAACGGAGTACAAGGTTTGCTCCGCATTCCGGACCGAAAGCAATCTCTTGGGTTTTAACTGGTTTACATTTTGTTAGATAGTGAGGTTTATTTATGCCGACCTACTTAACCTCTATCTATAACTTTACTAAATCTTTAAACTTTTGATCTTGCTAAGTAACAACTAAATAAGTAATAATATTAAAAAAAGTTAAAAATTGAACTATAGGAAATTCGATCGTTAAATAAAACATAGATTTCCTACTGACAGAACATCAGGGTATCTACCCAAATATATTGTTTTGAATAGAAACTCAAATGTTGGATAGACACAACAGAATTGCAGATATTGATTTAGTATTTTGGCAACAGTGGCAAGAGCATCAAGACTATCTCTACCGTTGTTGCATGAAATGGATGGGAGGCAACTCCACCGAAGCTGAAGATGTCCTAAGTATGGCTATGCTCAAGGCTAGGGACAAAATACGACAGTGCGCCAAATCAATTCAAAATTTTAAAGCTTGGTTGGCTAAACTAACCTATAACCTTTGCATGGATATACTTAAGCAGCGTACTCGCTATGACCTAGAGGTTGAGGATGTGGACTTGGTTATTTCTCCTACTGATGGAGTCGCTCAAGGAGAAAATCCAATTCTTGCTGCGTAGCAGCAAGAATTAGAAAATTTTTTTTGCCTGGCCATTGATAATTTACCAAAGAGACTACGGGAAACTTTTGTTCTCTATTTTGAGAAACAATACTGTTATCAAGAGATAGCTACAGAGCTGAATATTTCTTACCCCAATGTCCGTAAGCGAATTTCTCAAGCACGAGCTATTTTGCGAAAAAAGTATGAGGAATATAACGAAGTCAGTGGGGGGAAATGGCCATTCGCCCCTACAGTAGAAAATTCTCCACCTCCAGAGTCGGCAACAGAAATTGTCGTTCTAGACACATCCCAAGAGGAAGTTTTGCCAGAGACATTAGGACAAACAATAGTTGAGGAACAGTTACCAGAAATAGAGACTGTGGGAAATGGAGAACAAGAGTTACCTGCTTTGTCAGTCTTGGTGAAATTATTGAGGAGAAGTAGGCAAAGGAAATGTCAACAATTGAGTAAGTACACAAATATAGTGTTTTGCTCGGGCAAAAGAGAACCAAAAAGCTTGAGCAAACCACAGGAAATAAACGCCTTACCTTTTGCCCCAATTTGTTACAAGGCCATTGGTGGAGCGCGGAGTCGAAGGGAGTTTTATCACTCCTCAGTTGGTGGAGGAGCCAACGGCCGTTTGCTCAGTTGATGTAGGGACTGACTTTTCTGAACCAATAGTTATTGTTTTTTATACCAAGTTCAAAAAGTAACGCTACTCACCTTACCTGCTGACTACTGTACGGGCTATTCGCTGCCCCTACGGCTACTGACTACTAATCACCTGAGTAGCTCAACTACATGAAATTGGTATTAGTCAGTCTTAATTTCATAGTCTGGCGATCGCTTTTTTTCGTTAAAAGGTTCGCCTCCAGGATACGCTTGGCGCAATATCGGGCTAGGCGAAATTTGCCATGGGAAAATTTGTTGGTGGAGCATTTGGGCACCGAAAAATCTCTGGTGAGATTACTTCCGAGTTGCCCCTAGCGCTATAACTTCCTCAAGAAAAAATTCACAATTTGCTACCCAAAACAGTCTTACTAATAGAAGACAAAAAAAGAATCTTGGAGTTCAAAATGATAAATAAAATCATGCGTCGTTTGACTGTAGTTAGTGGCCTAGTAATTCTTAATGCTTTGGGTTTTGCCACTGTAGCTCGTGCTGGTGAAGGTGGTATTGCTGGTAGTGCGGCTTTTACAGTTGATGCAGGTAACGTTACAGGTGTGGCTGTGTCTGCTGCGGTAGGTAAGGAAAATGCTTCTGCTGCTGCTTTTAACTACGATACTGGTGGTGCTGCTGGTTTGCAGAACTCTGCTTGGGCTTTGGGTAGTGCTGGTATACAGGCATTTACTGGTGTGGGCGATCCTCTTGGTTTCGGCGTTACGCCTACTGCAGATGCTGACAAGGCTAACCCACAAACTAATACCTTTACTGAGGGAACTGTTACCGTACAAATTGGTACTACTGGTGGTGATGCTGTAGTCGAAGCTCCATAGTAGTTGAGTAGGTTGGGTTGAGTGAAAGGAAACCCAACACCAAATATTATTGTGTCCCAAATTTATTCCCAAAGTCCAGTAGGCTGAGTTAGAAGGCTTAAATTCAGTAGTTGAGTAGGTTGGGTTGAGTGAAAGGAAACCCAACACCAAATATTATTATGTCCCAAATTGATTTCCCAAGTCCAGTAGCATTAGATTATTGAGAGGGGGCGGGTTTACTCAGTCGTGGATAACACCATTAACTTAACGCGGAACCCGCCCCTACCCGATGCACCATTTTGGGTGTGCTACTCCACTACTAGCTGAGATGTTGGGTTTATCCTACGGATAAGCTGGCGCTAACATCCTTCAACTCAACCTACAAATACTAGACCTTACATTCTCTCTTCCCTATCTACCTACCTGCAAAATATACAATCTCAATTAGACATTTATCACTGATGTTGAAGCGAAAATTAGTCTGCGTTACAGGTTTGCCCAGGGCAGGTTCCACCTTAACTTGCCAACTCCTGGCGCAACACCCAGAAATCTATTGTAATGGCATGAGTTCCCCTCTGTTGGGGGCGTTGCAAGCTATTAGAGGACATCTGAGCGATAATAATTTTTTGCTGGCTCAGTTGGATGGGGAATTTGAGACTGTATATGCCAGGTTGCAACGTGCTTGTCGGGCTTTTGCTACGGCATGGTGGGAAGAAACCGACAGTCCGGTGGTAGTAGATAAACATCGGGGTTGGTTAACTCAACTAGAACTAGCTTTGGAATTAGATCCAGAAGTAAAAATGGTGGTCTGTGTCCGGGAGTTGGGACAAATTTTAGCTTCCATTGAAGCCCAACATCAAAAAACAGTGTGGTTGGACTTCCCGGATAACCTGGCTTCTCTCTCTCCTTACGGACGTGCTGATGCTCTACTGGGGAAAAAGGGAGTGGTGGGTAGACCATTACGCTCTTTGCAGGGGATACAAGATATGAGTCAGTCTCACCAACAACGAATGTATTTTCTGGTATTCGAGCATCTAATGTTGGAGCCAGTAGAAACAATGAAAGATTTGTTTACTTGGTTGGGGGTGGGAAATTATGAGTTAGATCCGGAGAATTTGGCGGTACAACCAGGGGAGGCGGATAGTTTCTATCGGTTTAAATATCGTCATCGTACTTATACTCAGGTGAAACCACCAGAACGTCATTGGGTGTCACCACGCATTGAAGCGGAGTTAAGGAGTAGTTACCAATGGTATTATGAGTTATTTTATCCAGGAAGACTTAAGAGTTAACTAGCTGTAGGGACAAATGGCATTCGCCCTGTCAGAAACTATTTTTGTCACAGAGATTTTGAGTAACCCTGGCAAAACATTGCTGTTTAAAAGGTGGAATGTTAAACACAGTTAGATTAATACCATTAGGACTTACACATGAAAGCTATTGGTAGTGGACTGTTTCAGCTAAAATAGTGCATTAGATTTGTCATTGCGAACGACAGTGAAGCAATCTCAGACCAATTTCCTATTGCATCATTTAAGATGAAACAATCCAGTAGGGTGTGTTAGCGGTAGCGTAACGCACAAAGCTCTATATCTATTATCAGTGCCTAAGTCCTGACCATTTTAATATGAGATGAATCTTAACTCTTAAGCCCCCCTTACTAAGGGTGGTTGGGGGGATAAATACAAAAATTACTAAGGAGAATAAAAAAAATGGCAATTTTTCAAGTAACTCAAGCAACAGATAACGGTTTGGGCGATACTGACGGAACCCTAAGTAAAGCAATTTTGGATGCGAATACACAGCCTGGAGACGATACTATCGTTATCAAGGAAAATGTGACGGTATTGGGAGTGATGAAGCGACTGGTAAATAGCAACATCACTATTACAGGGGACGATCCGGATACACTAGAAGTAGAAACGGCTACCGTTAGTGGTGACAATACTTACCGTCCTTTGTTTGTGAAGTCGGGAATGGTGGATATTAACAACCTAACTCTGAGTAATGGTAAAGCTAAAGGTGGAGATAGTGATAAAGGAGGCGGGGGTGCCGGAATGGGTGGTGCCCTGTTTATCTACGAGGGTACGGTTAATGTGGAAAATGTGAATTTTACGGATAATCAGGCTGTTGGGGGAAGTACTACTCTTAGCGATAGCGACGGCGGTGGCGGTATGTTTGGAGACGGCGATAGGGACGGCGGTGGCGGTATGTTTGAGTCGTCATCCGATTTAGACGGTGGCTACGGTGGCAACGGTGGCAACGGTGGCAACGGTGGCAGCTTAGGCGGTATCGGTGGCGGTATCGGTGGCGTTGGCGGTATCGGTGGCGGTATCGGTGGCGGTATCGGTGGCGGTATCGGTGGCGGTATCGGTGGCGGTATCGGTGGCGGTATCGGTGGCGGTGGCGGTGGCGGTGGCGGCTTCGGTGGTGGTGGCAGCTTCGGCGTTATCGGTGGCGGGGGCGGCTTCGGTGGTGGTGGCAGCTTCGGCGTTATCGGTGGCGGTGGCGGCTTCGGCGGTGCCATCTTCATCCGCAGTGGCGATCTCATACTATCAAACAGCAGTTTTGCGAGCAACACCGTCATGGGTGGCACGGCTACAAACAGCGGTCAGGGTTTGGGTGGTGCAATATTTGCCATGAAATCAACTACCAATAGCAACGGTAACAACCAGGGGATGCCTAGCGTTCTGCCTACTGTTACCATTGACGAAAACACTACATTCTCCGACAACACTGCTGCTGATGCTGGCACAGATGCACCTGCCCCAGAGAGCATTGCATCAGGCACAGACCTAGACAACAATGACCTCTTTGGCAAAACAATTACTCGTTTGAGCAGCAACACTCCCCCCACCATCACCTCCAGCGATACCGCTAGCATAGCAGAAAACACTACAGAGGCTATTACCGTAACAGCGACAGATGCAGACAGCGACCCCATCACCTACAGTATTACTGGTGGAGATGACCAAGGATTATTTGACATAGACTCGTCAACTGGTACAGTAACCTTTAGCACCGCCCCCGACTTTGAATCTCCAGCAGATAACGGGGGTGATAACAACTACCAGATAGAAGTAGTCGCTAATGATGGCACAGCGGACAGCATCCCTCAAGCAATTACTATTAGTGTGACTGATGTGGATGAAACTCCCACATTGGAAGGAACTCCTGGCAGGGATATATTCCGAGGTGCCAACACCGCACAAAATTACCTAGCATTAGATGGTCACGACAGAGTATACGGTAACGGTGGTGCAGACAACCTTGACGGGGGTAACGGCAACGACATAGTTTATGGCGGTAACGATGATGACCTCTTAGACGGAGGTTTAGGTCACGATCGCCTTAATGGAGACAACGGTAACGACCTACTCCTGGGTAACGTTGGTAACGACATCCTCAGCGGTGGTGCAGGAAATGATACCTTGAATGGAGGAGCAGGCAACGACAGGTATAATGGCGGTGCAGGAGTGGATACATTCATCATCGGTCCGGGATTGGGTATAGACTTGATTCAACGGTTTGAGGATGGCATAGATGTAATTGAATTAGAAGGGGGTATAGGTTTTGATGATTTAGATATTGTCAGGAGCGGCAGTTCCACTTTGATTAAAGTTGCTGCCACTGGGGAAGCTTTAGCTACTTTGTCTGGTATTAATGTTAGTTTGGTTGGTGCCAATGATTTTAGTGAAAGCGTAATCTAAGCCGCCCTCACCATGAAAAAAGACTGTCATTGCGAGGCGAAAACTGAAAAAGTTGATTGTTAAGCAACATCTTAACTAAGCCGAAGCAATCTCATGGAAGAGATGGCCACGGAGGGGAGAAAAATTGAAGGGATGAAATCAGAGCTACCCACCCCCCTCGCCATAACAAAAGACTGTCATTGCGAGGCGACAACCGAAAAAGTTGATTATTGAGCAACAGCTTAATTGAGCCGAAGCAATCTCATTTAAGAGATGGGCACGGGGGGCAATGGTGAAAACAATGAAATCTAATTTACCCACCCCCCTCGCCATGACAACAACCCTCCTGTCATTGCGAGGCGACAACCACTCTCCTTGAATGAGATTGCCACGGGGGGAATAATGCTCAAAGCAGTAAAATCTAATTTACTCACCCCCCTCGCAATGACAAGAGTGGTTATCATTTTTCTGTTATTCGGATACAAAGTTTCACCTGCCGTATTAATAAATAGACTTTATCCGAATTCCCGGCATCCCCAATAATGAGCAAATTTTCCCAATTCGCCGCTACCCTCACTAAAAACTTTGCTGTAATTTCCACCATTGAGTTAAACTAAGCCAGGTAAGTTACCCTACCCGACTCGTCTTCAGAACCGTGCGTGAGACTTTCACCTCACACGGCTCCTCTCCTAAACGTCCCTTTTCATGGGTACATCCTTAAAATTCCACCTCGGACATGATGAGTCAAACATGGTTAACTGCTTTCAAATCGTTGGCAGTTTTAGAGTCGTGGCAATGTCGATGCAACAGTTGTTTATTCTTGTATGTGTTGTCACCGCCTTCAGACCTCGGAATGATGTGATCAACTTCAATTAAATCCGTTGGTCTAAAGGTTAATCCACAATCCGCGCATTTACCTTTTTGCTGTTTTAATAGCGTTGTGACTTCCTTCCTAACGCCTGGATGTTTTCCGATTCTGCTGCTCCAATAAGTCCAATCGCCGTCATAAGGGGATTTATTACCTTTCACTTTGACGTGCCTCACAATAGGAACATCTGAGTGTCGGTTTAGTATATACTCACCATCGTTTAACACCCAGTTTCTGGTTTCTTTAACGTTGGGGAAATACTTTTTCTTAACCCAGTTAGCCGACTTATTTGGATGCCTTCTACTTGCCCACCTCCAAATTCTTGTCCATAGGAGGTTGTCTATTTCACTGAATACCTCTTTACTGACTACAGTGGAAAAGTAGTTAGCCCATCCTCTGATTACCGGATTTAATTTAGCTATTAGAGCTTTGGTGGGGGCGTTCTTGTGAGAGTCATATATACCCGCCAGTTTCCGATAATGATTTTTGATACTCTTGGAGGATGGTTTAATCAGCGTTTTGAATCCTTGTTTAGTTGACTTTACCTTCCATTGCCTAATGGTAAATCCTAGAAAGTCAAATCCGGGTTCATTTCCTTCATGTTCTTCCAGGGTGTGGGCAATTTTGGTTTTTTCTGGTTTTAGTTCTAGTCCTACCTGGTTTAACCATTCCTGTATTACGGTTTTTGCTTTCAACACTACTTTGATGTCTTCATGTAGGAGTCGGCTAGGTCGGCGGGGTCGCCCCCGCTTTCCCGCCTCAGAACCGGACGTACAAGTTTCCAAGTATCTCGGCTCAAGCAAATCATGAAGCTTTTCCGTAGTGTATCTGTTGGTGACACATCAGGTGAACAAGTTGGAGGTTTTTGTAGGTGTCCCTTCCTCCCTCTGATTTAGGGACAATATGGTGGACGTGCAAGTCTTCTCCATTAAATAGAGATTCTTTACATACTGGGCAGATAAAGTTTTGATTCTTTGATATCTTCTGCCATGACTCTTTGTGATTCTTTGATTCTCGTTTTCTGTTTTCCCTGAACCATTTTTGAGTATCTGGTGTCGGGTCATCTGGTGACGAGAGTCCCGGTATAAGTACATGACGTTCTATCTTGAACCAGGAGAATTTTAGTAGATGTATTCCACTTTTCTGATCTCCAAATACCCAGTTATCCTTTTTGTTCAAATTGAATCGTCCGAAGTATTTTTCCTTTCTCCAAGTATCACTTTTGTTTGGGTGTTTTCTTTTTGCGTATCTTCTTGCCCGTTTGTGCATCCATTGGTCTAGACTTTCAAATACTTTTCGAGCTACACCTTTACGATGATAATTAGCCCAACCTCTGATAATTGGGTTAAGTCTAGATATGAGTTCTTTGACTTGGTTGGATTTGTATTTCAGCCAAGTCTCTCGAATTTTTTCTCGAATTTCTTTGATTGCCTGATTGCTCGGTTTAATTAGCAGTTTTTCGCCTGTTTTGCTATTGACATCTTTGTAATGTCTGATATTAAACCCAAGAAAATCAAAACCTTCGGTAATATGAACAATTCGTGTCTTTTCCTCAGATAGCTGTAATCCTCTTTGGGACAGCCAAGGTTTTAATTGTTCTATCACTAATAAAGCATCTTCTTGAGTCTCGCACAGGCAAACAAAGTCATCGGCGTATCTAATTAGAATACGATTGCCAATAATTTGGCCTCGTTTATCGTATTTGATTTCGAGCGCATCCTCCATGCCATGTAGGGCAATATTAGCTAGTAAAGGTGAGATTATTCCACCCTGGGGAGTTCCGGATTCAGTGGTATAGAATGCTTCTTTCTCAACATATCCAGCTTTTAGCCATTGTTGTATTAGTTTTCTGGCTGGAAAGTTCCCTATCTGTGATAAGAGGAACTCATGGTTAATGTTGTCAAAGCATCCCTTAATATCGGCATCTATTACCCATTTTTTACGCCCGTTAGGACGAATACCACGGAATATCTTTTCTATAGCATCATGAGTGCTTCTGCCGGGTCGAAATCCATAACTTGTCCCCTCGAAAATGCTTTCCCAACATGGCTCTAAGGCATTTTTGACTATTGCTTGAAGACAACGGTCTATTAGTGTGGGAATACCTAGAGGACGTTTTTTTCCGTTGGATTTGGGAATATACACCCGTTTGGCTGGTAGAGGTTTCCAAGGAATAAATTGCTTGAGGGAATCTGTTAATATCCCTCTTCCTGTAGGGTTTAGAACTACCAATCCGTCAATGCCTGGAGTTTTCTTGCCCTGGTTCAGTTGTGTACACCTCCTTACTGCCAGGAGAATGTTGCTGTACGACTTCATCAATAGTCGTTGCAGATTTCGGACTGTCTTCCAACGTTTCTCACGGGTCGCCTTGAAGATTCGCCGTCTTAAGTTCTTAACTATACGGTTGATTTTTTGCCAATCTATCTATAGATTGCCAGTTTGTATAGTCCTTATTAGTTACGTTTACGACTATTGAGGTCATATCTAACTTTTCCTAATATGTTCAGTCCTTTTACTTTGAACTTCACTCTTATTGACCAGTCTTTTGTCAGCACCCTTTTGGGTTAGGTATCTCAGGATTTTACCTGCCTTATCCGTCGAGTTATACCAATTATGGCTTTCCTTTTGGGTTTCCCCTGACGGCATTCGCTTCTAAAGACCTCCCTCACCCTCTAAGGAATTGATAGTCATCTTGCGATTTCTCTACTTTGAGCGTGGGAATTAGCTCAAAGACCTTATAGGGGTTATCCTGTTCCGCATGGGATGGAGATACAACCAACTTAGGACTCTATCTTTACTCCGGGGTTAGGTGTCCGCGAATGATGCTCGTAATGACATCATTCCATTAAACCCAGTCTCCCGTATCAATCACTTTCGGAAGTCCGATGTCACGAAGCATGAGATAGATTTGCTGTTCGCTGTCCATATCGGTTTTGCCCTTGCCTCCTTTTGGGTTGTGATTACTTATTCAGGTTCGGCTTTTCTTCTCGCTGTGCGACCTCTAGATTACTCCGGATGCCGTGAAAAGATGGACACAGGCTTTTGGGACACTTGCCTGGGGAGTTTCAGAGTCTCCCACTCTCCCATGCGACTTTCAGGTCGCACTAACGAAATCATCAGCGTATCGGATTAAGGAAAGAGCCTTTTGATGGTCTCTTTTACTACCTTTTAATGTTTTGGCATATTCCTTAACCCGTTCTTCCATACCATGTAAGGCTATATTTGCCAGCAGAGGTGAAATTGTTCCTCCTTGTGGTGTACCTTCATTAGTAGGGAATAAATTATTTCCCTGGTCAACATATCCTGCTTTGAGCCATGTTTTA
>JBARXI010000545.1:0-13831 GCA_049647275.1 Microcoleaceae cyanobacterium | reverse complement strand
GTTTTACAAGGCAATAATGAGGGAATTTACGACTGGAATATTAAAACTAATGAGGCTTTTCTGTCTCCTCGGTTAAAAGCAATGTTGGGCTATGAAGAACACGAAATTAACTCCCACTTTGATGAATTTTACAGTCGGATTCATCCAGAAGACCGCGACAGGGTGATGGATTTATTACAAAATTACCTACAGAAAAAACATTCACATTACCGTGTTGAATACCGTACAAGTTGCAAAGATGGCAGTTATAAATGGGTTTCAGCTAAGGGTCAAGCTCTTTGGGATCGAGATGGTAATCCAGTCAGGATGGTAGGTTCTCAGCAAGATATTAGCGATCGCAAGCAGATGGAAGAAGCATTAAAAGAAAGTGAAACCCGTTATCGAGAACTGGTAGAGTCACAGGATAGTGTATTGGTTTGTAGATGGAAGTCAGATGGTACTCTCACATTTGTTAATCAATACTACTGTCGATTTTTTGGTAAATCTGCAGCAGAACTTTTAGGTAGTAACTTTTTTAAACTCTCACCAGATGAGCAAACTCAGAAGCTACTACAGAATCATATTAAATCAACCAAGAGTAACTTGCATCCAGCAACTTTAGAAGATCGAGTTATATCTGCGACCGGAGAACAACGTTGGCTGAGTTGGACAAATCAGCTCATCGTCGATCATAATCAAGAATTGATTGAATTTCAATCCTTTGGTATGGATATCACAGACCAAAAACAACGGGAACAAGCTTTACGTTTGATTGTTGAGGGAATTGCAGCTCATACAGGAGTTGACTTTTTCAATGCTTGTGTTCGGAGTTTGGCTCAAGTGCTACAAGTCCGTTATGCTTGCATTAGTGAGTTGAAGGAATCAGAAAATGAGATTTATTTCAGAGCATTTTGGACTGGATCTGAGTGTAGAGTTAACTTCAATTATTCAGTAGCAAATACTCCTTGCGAAAAAGTATTGGATGGAGAAATTTGTTATTATTCAAAGTCTGTACAACAGCTTTTTCCCGAAGACTCATGGCTAACTCAGTTGGAGGTAGAAAGTTATTGGGGCATTCCTCTACATAACTCCCAAGGCAAGATTCTTGGTGTGTTAACAGTGATGGATGTTTCACCAATGAATCTTAATTCCTCCCAAGAGTTGATTTTGAAGATTTTTGCTGCACGAGTGGGAGCAGAATTAGAACGTTTGCAGGCAGAGGAACAACTCAAAGGCTCCCAGCAAAGACTTTCTTTCTTGTTGCAAAATACTCCTGTTGCAGTGATAGAATGGAATACTGAATGGAAAGTAATGGCTTGGAATCAAACAGCAGAATTAATTTTTGGCTACAGTGCAAGGGAGATAATTGGTAGGAAAGGATTAGAAATGATTGTCGATCGCAACGATCGGGGCAATTTTGATATAATCACTGAAATTCCTCAAGGTAGCAGTTACAGGATTAATGAAAATTTAACCAAAGCAGGTAAAACAATAATTTGTGAATGGTATGATACGCCTTTGGTTAACCCAGAGGGAACAATTATTGGGTTTGCTTCTATTGCTATTGATATTACGGAGCGTAAGCAGCAAGAATTATTACAAAATGCACAAAACACTGTACTGAAAATGGTAGCCGAAGGTCGATCGTTACATGAGGTGTTACTGGAATTAACAACTCGAATTGACGAACTATTGCCTAATCTGCATTCTGCAATTATGTTGGTGGAGGCAGATGGTGAGTATTTGCGTCCGTTTGTTGCACCCAATGTGCCTCAAGTTTGGCTTCAAGCTATTGACCCTATTCCTGTCGATAATATTTGCTCTTGTAGTAGGGCAGTTTATCTTCGTCAACGGGTAATTATTGAGGATATTGTTAACGATCCTCTATGTGCAACTCTTGAAGATCCAGCATTACTTTCTGGTTTGCATTCTTGTTGGTCTGAACCTATTTTATCTAGTGGAGAAGACAAAGTTTTAGGTAGTTTTGTCATGTACTTTAGCAACAAGCGATCGCCAGAAACAAGAGAATTAGAAATACTTGAATCATTAGCCAGATTAACATCTCTAATTATTGAACATAAGCAAGCAGAAATTGAACTGAAAAATGCTAAAGAAGCTGCCGAAGCTGCTAATCATGCTAAGAGTAATTTTCTTGCTTCTATGACTCACGAGTTGCGCACTCCTTTAAATGCAATTTTAGGTTTTAGTCAAATGTTGGCGCGCGATGATTCTTTAAATCAAGAGCAAATTGAGCAATTAGGAATTATTAATCGGAGTGGAGACCATTTACTTAATTTGATTAATGATATTTTATCCATGTCTAAAATTGAGGCAGGTAGAGTTACTTTAACAAAAAATTGCTTTAATTTACACGAGCTGCTCCAATCTCTGAAAGATATGCTGATGCTAAAAGCTAGTGAAAAAGGTTTACAGCTAATTTTTGAACTGGCAGATGATTTACCTAAAATCATCAAAAGTGATGAAGGAAAATTGCGTCAAATATTAATTAATATTTTAGGTAATGCAGTGAAGTTTACGTCTAAAGGAAAAGTCACTTTATCAGTGTCTAATAATCAACAGTCAGGCAAAATAACATTTGTTATTATAGATACTGGTCCAGGAATTGATGCCTCAGAAATAGATTGTTTATTTAAGCCTTTTGTCCAAACAACAACTGGCCGTAAATCAATAGAAGGAACTGGTTTAGGTTTACCTATTAGTCGTAAATTTGTTCGTTTGATGGAAGGAGATATATTTGTTAGTAGTCAAGTAGGCAAAGGTACAACTTTTACTTTTGAGATTCCTGCTGAAGTGATAGAAACATTAGAAACAGAAACATCATCTAATCAAAAAAGAATTATCGGCTTAGAAACCGGTCAACCTACTTATCGAATTTTAATAGTTGAAGATGTAAAAGAAAATAGTCAGTTACTAATTCATTTGCTAAAGCCCCTCGGATTTCAACTTGAGAATGCTGAGAATGGTAAAGAGGCTATTTCTATTTGGCAAAATTGGCAACCACATTTAATTCTCATGGATATTATTATGCCGATTATGGATGGCTATGAAGCAACTAAAATTATTAAACAAAGTCCCTATGGCCAAGCCACTAATATTATAGCTTTAACTGCTAATGCTTTTGATGAAAATCGTGATGCTATTTTGGCAGTAGGTTGTGATGATTTTATTGCTAAACCTTTTTCAGAAGCCCTGTTATTGGAAAAGTTAGCTAGTCATTTGGGAGTACGTTATCTGTATCAAGAGCAGGTCTCAAATTCTGCGGTGGTACAACCATCAATGGAACTTACAAAAGAATCTTTAAGTATTATGCCTACAGAATGGTTAGAGCAATTATATTTTGCAGTATCATCTGTTGACGATAAAATGGTAAATGAACTAATTCAGCAAATCCCTGAAACCGAGATTAAACTGATTAATTGCTTGACAAATTTAGTAGAAAATTTTCGCCTAGATGTCATACTTGAGTTAATAGAAAGTGAGGAATAAATGAACAAAAAAGAGTCTCAAAATTTGTCAGGAAATATTTTAATAGTTGATGATGCACCAGAAAATTTGCGGTTGTTATCAAGTATGCTTCAACATCATGGATATAATGTTAGGAAAGCGATTAATGGTAGGATTGCAATTAATGGAGCACAAATTGCTAAACCGGATTTAATTTTACTTGATATTAATTTACCAGATATAGATGGCTATGAAGTATGCCAAAAATTAAAATCTTTTGAACAAACAAAAGATATACCGATAATTTTTATTAGTGCTTATAGTGAAGAAGTAGATAAACTTAAAGCTTTTGAAGTAGGAGGAAGAGATTATATTACTAAGCCATTTCAACTTAGAGAAGTTTTAGCACGAGTCGAAAATCAACTATCAATTTATCAGCTACAACTACAGCTAAAAGAGAGAAATAAAAAGCTAGAACAAGAAATTTTAGAACGTCAACGTGCTGAGGAAGAAGTCCGTTTTTTATTATCAACTACTGAGGCTATTACTGCAGCTCCAGATATTCATGCGGCACTAGAAATTACTCTCAGTCAAGTATGTTTAATGATTGCTTGGGATTTTGGAGAAGCTTGGATTCCTAGTACAGATAATTCTAAACTAGAATATGCTCAAGGTTGGTATACTAGGGAAGAAAACTTATTAGAATTCGGAAAATATAGTGAAACTTTAACTTTTGCCAGTAATATTGGGTTATTAGGCAGAGTTTGGCAGTCTCAACATTCAGAATGGATCGAAGATATTGCTTGGACGTTACCTGAAGTTTTTCCGCGTTATGATATTGCTTTAAAAGTTGGATTCAAATCTTGTTTTGCTGTACCTATTTTGTGGAAAGATCGGGTCTTGGCTGTCTTAGTTTTTTTCAAAAAAGAGAGGATGAATAAAAATCAGCAATTGATTGATTTAGTTAAGGCAGCAGCTAGTCATTTAGCGGTAATTATTCAAAGTATAAAGGCAGAATATACTCTACAATTAGCTAATCAAAAATTCCGTTTACTTGCTACTTTAGATGGTTTAACTAAAGTAGCTAATCGTCGTCGATTTGATGAATATTTAGACCAAGAATGGCGACGCATGAAACGAGATAAATTACCTTTATCTTTAATTATTTGCGATCTAGATTATTTTCAATTATATAATGATATATATGGTCATAAAGTCGGAGATGATTGTTTAAAGCAGATAGCTAAAACTATAAGTAAAGTTGTTCATCGCCCTGGAGATTTAGTAGCTCGTTATGGAGGAGAAGAATTTGCTATTCTCCTCTCTAATACTGATGCTGAAGGTGCTCTTACTGTGGCTGAAAATATCCGCTCAGAAGTACAAAACCTCAATATTCCTAATTCTAAATCTCCAATTAACGAATTTCTGACTATTAGTCTCGGAGTGTCAAGTACCATTCCTCAATCAGAAAAATCACCTCAAGAGTTAGTTTCTCTGGCAGACCAAGCACTCGCTCGTGCGAAAAATCAACAAGGTAATTGTATCGTCAAATGTTAAAATTAATTACTAAGTGTTAATTTAACGGGCTTTGCCCTTGAAAGTAGAAGGCTCAAATCTTCTGTTACCTTATTCCCTTTTCGGTTGAAATCTCCACCGTCTGCACAGTGCATGACCTAAAAACTTGAGTAGAGCCACCTGTTATACTTTTAGCTTCTATTAATAATTTGGGTAATAATTTGGGGTTGTATAATCAAGGGATGAAACGGTAAATAATCAATTCCTTCATTGATACAAAATTCAAGATAAAAAGGAATTCGGGTAATCCAAAATCAGAAATCATCTCGTAAATATCCAATGCTACTAATTTACCAAAAAAGAATTTAGGAGTCACCTCCTGAGAATTGCTGAATTGAATTCTGTACTACTGGTTTATGAATAATCAGGTTTAAGGCAGGCGATCGCTAATTATTCTGACTCCTGTACGTCCCCCTACCGAAGGCTCCCCCACCTCAATCATCACTCATTCTTCACTATCTTTTAGATATGTCTCCTGACCTAACTTTGGCTTCCTCTGGTTATATACTTATTGTTGATGACTTACCGATCAATTTAAAGCTTTTATCCTCTTTACTAGAGCGTAATGGCTATCAAGTTAAGAAGGCTTTAAATGGTAAAACTGCTCTCAATGCAGCTACCATAAATCCCCCTGATTTAATATTATTAGATGTGATGATGCCGGAAATGGATGGTTATGCAGTTTGTCAACAACTAAAAGCTTTAGATAAACTGTGTGATATTCCCATAATTTTTGTTAGTGCTTTAGATGAAATTGTAGATAAAGTTAAAGCTTTTGAAATGGGGGGTGCTGATTATATTACTAAACCTTTTCAAAGTAAGGAAGTTTTAGCAAGAGTTAAAAATCAACTCACCATTCGTTCCCTACAAGCAGAATTACAGAAAAAAAACCAAGAGTTGACAGACCAAAATCTGTATTTACAAGTAGAAATTGCAGAAAGAAAACGAGCTGAGGCAGAAATTAAGTTTTTATTAGAAACAACTCAATCTGTTAATAATGCAGCCGATTTTAATTTAGCATTAATGGTAATTATTAGGTCTTGTTGTCAACTGATCAATTGGGATTTTGGAGAAGCTTGGATTCCTAATTACGATACTAATTTGCTCGAACATAGTCAAGGTTGGTATGCTAGAGAACCTAATTTATCTGAGTTTGGAACTCAAAGTTTGAAACTAACTTTTAGATCTAATACTGGTTTGCCTGGTAGAATTTGGTCATCTAAACAACCAGAGTGGATAGAAGATTTTTCCACTGAGTCAAAAGTTGCTTCTAGAGTGGGCTTAAAAGCTGCTTTTGGAGTTCCTATTATTGTCGAAAATCAGGTATTGGCGGTCTTGATTTTCTTTAAAAAAGAAGTAATTTCTATGCAGCCTTATTTGATTGAATTAATTCAGGCTGTAGCTACTCAATTAGGCTCTTTAGTTCAACGCAAGCAAGCAGAAGAAGCTCTTATAATTGCAGAGCAACGATATCATAGTATAGTAGAAAATGCAGTTGATGGTATTTTTCAATCTACTCCTTCTGGACGTTTTATTAGCGCAAATATAGCATTGGCAAGAATGTATGGTTATGATTCACCAGAAGAGTTGCTCGAAGGTGTTAAAGATATTTCTCGCCAGGTTTATGTTGAACCAAACCGACGACAAGAATTTAGAACGGCAATGGCAGCAAATAATGCAGTATATGGATTTCAGTCTCTGGTATATCGCAAGGATGGTCAGACAATTTGGATTTCTGAAAGTGCCCGTGCTGTCTATAATTCCCACGGAAAATTATTGTATTATGAGGGTACTGTTTCTAATGTTACCGAGCGGAAACTCGCACAGGAAGCTCTAAAGTTTCAGCAGCAACAAACTCAACAATTGTTACTAAATATTTTGCCTGCTACCATTGCTAAACGTCTGCAACAAGAACAAAAGGCGATCGCTGATAGTTTTGATGATGTTAGTGTGTTATTTGCTGACTTGGTGGGGTTTACTGAGTTTTGCTCAAATATTTCTCCTACTAACCTGGTCGAATTTCTCAATTTGATTTTCTCCCAGTTTGATCGACTGGCTCAAAAGCATAACTTGGAGAAAATTAAAACTATTGGGGATGCTTATATGGTGGTGGGCAGTTTACCAATACCACTAGAAAATCATTTGGAGGCGATCGCTAATATGGCACTAGATATGCAGGCTAGTTTAGATGCTCTGAGCGATCGGCTAGGAAAAGCTTTGGGTCTGCGGATTGGTATTCATGTTGGCCCTGTGGTTGCAGGAGTCATTGGTCAGACTAAATTTATCTACGATTTGTGGGGGGATACTGTAAATATTGCATCTCGGATGGAGTCTAGTAATATTACTGGTGAAATTCAAGTTACTAGTGTTGTTTATGAGCGACTTCAGGAAAAATTTGTATTTGAAGAGCGAGGAGAAGTTTCGATTAAAGGAAAAGGAAATATGACAACTTATTTTCTTAAAGCCAAAACGAATATAGGATATCAATAAATTTACTTTTATCAACAGAAACAACAACAGATTAATAGCCCGATCAAAAAAAAATTCTTTTCTATATTTTCCTTGACCTTCTTTCTCCACTCTGTTTTCTATTACCGTTTATCTTTTCCCTTATGGGTTTAATACCCCACCATCTACACGGTGCTCAAAATTGTTTTGGGGAGCGAATCCCCATGCAATTTTCACATCACGCCTTTCCTACGGAATGCGGAGCAAACAGCATAGCTGCCTTCTGCCTTCTTCAATTATAAGTATTCAACCTTTAGGGCAGCTCCCCCGGAGGGGGCACATGATATTAACAGTTAATACTGATATATAGAAGTCTTAAATAGGTTGTGGTAAATTTCCATACTCATAAAGTTTTGGAAAATCAAAGATTTGACCATTAGCAAAAAATTTGAATAGTCATTTAACAACCTTAAACTAATGACATAAATGATCGAAATGTCGAATAAAAGTTTTGGCTTGTAGCCAAATATCTTCGACGGGGTTTTCTTCTGGCCCATGGGGAGCAAATTGAGTACAATTTACCGACCATTTTTCTTGTTCTAAATTTTCATTAATTTTCTCGCTCATACTCTCGAAAGCGTAGCTCCTCCGCAGGAGGCAATCCACCAGACCTATGATAAGTTGCTCCATCCCAAAATATCGCCTACCTTTTTCCGGGCTTTTGCTGTTCCAAGTATTCAATAAATTCAATGGTGTTTTGAGTGTCTCCACGCTTAATATTCTTGAATAATAAATTCTTTTGTTTAATAGTCTCTCTTCCCCATAGTAAGTTAGTGGCTCTTTGACATTTTTCATGTGTATTTCTATTCTCCCGTCTGTTCTTCCCCACACATAGCCCAAAATATCTCCCCAGAGAAGATGACATTGGTCAATTCAGAAACACAACTAGCTATTGAGACTTGATTTGTGGATACCAATTTTCTAATTTTTTCTTGATTTCTTATTTTTTTATTCCACCAAATCTCGATCTTTTTTTGAATTCTTTTTTTGAGTTTTATTCCAGGTAGTTTTGGCATGATTCAGCAAATTATCATAACTTTGGTCGGACTGATAAATTAGATTATATTCGGTTTTTCAATAAGTTTTAAAATCGAACAATCTCAGATACTCTCGTTCTCTTAACCATTGAATAAATTGCTCTTTTTCTTCAGGCTTTAACAGACCTGTTCCATGTATTTTAGTTTGAAGCTATCCACTCCTTCAAAAAGAACTTAATTTTTCCAGTGACTAATGAAACTCTGATAAACTTGGAGAAAATGTTTGATTTTATGATAAAATTTTCCTTCTATAATCATTTTAGCCTGGGCAGCTCAAATAATTTCTCTAGCTTCTTTTGTTTGAGGGATAAAATCATTTAACTCATCGATGATACTCATGCTCTCTTTGAATTTTTTCTCAATATGATATTTATTATTACCTATTTGGGATTGCTATAGTAATCCTATTTCAGTTGTAAGTAAGTCGGCATAAATAAACGCATAAATAATGTGGGCAATGCGCGTAGTTAGCTAAAACCTTTATACAAAGACATTTATAGGCATTGCCAACCCTACAATTGTTTGCTCTTTAATTATGCCCACCTACTTAATATTTTCCTGGTAGTTAGGACTCAGAAGTTACCTCATCAGCTAGGCTCGCCCTCGGATTCGCGAGGTACAGAATTTAAGAGATTTTCAGTTAATATTGACTATTCTAAAATTTGTCACAACCAATTTAGAATTGCTATCTAGAACCCATTTAATATCTATAATAATTACCAGATTCAAGTCTGAGCGCGCATCAATTTCGAGGAAAAAATCTGCCCTCTTTCTTGAATGTTTCTGTACTGCCAAACCCACATCTTTTCTTTTACCCCCCGACTCTTGTTTCCTAGCTAAAAAAACTTAATATTAACAAAAATACCAAATGGGTTCTATAGCAGTTCTGAATATTAATGAGATACAGTATATTTTCTCTCTTCCTTGTTCCCTCTTCCCTAAAATCCAGGACTTGTCTACCTGATGTATTTGAGAAATGCAGTTATAGATAATATCAACTCCGGATAATTAGCGATTAAAAATATTCTGCCCTTTGTACTCTGACTTTTGCTTTTTTTTAAGCAAAGTGTATGTATTTAACCGGACATGATATAATTGCTCATTGGTAATTGTATATTTTTCATTAATACAAAGATTTTATTTCTGCACTGAAGGTAAAATTGTCAAAATCAGAAGGGAGCTAAAATCATGCTTATAACATCGTTTATAGTCATTACAATTGTGAGTGTAATGGCAGGGATAGGTATTGCTTACTGGTTATTTGAACAACGTTCAAAAAAGCGAAACAAAATCCATGAAAAACAAATACGAGAAATCCAGGATCGGATATCCTATCTTCAGCAAAAGAACGAAGACTTACAACAAAAGCATCAAGAGGATATTCAATCATTAGATATTCAAATTTTAGAATATCAAGAGCAACTTCAACAAAAGAAAGCATCAGAAAAAAACCTAGAAAATAGCATCCAAGAAATACAAGAAAACATTGCCCTGGCTCAGATCAAGCATGAAAATAAAATTCAAGAATTAGAACAACTTGAAAATCACATCCAAGAAATTCAAAAAGAACGGGAAGTTGCTCAGATAGAACATGAAAATAAAATTCAGGAATTAGAGCAACTGCATCAACAAGATAAACAACAAGCAATTCAAAATTTAAAAGCTGAATATCAGAAAAAGCTGAGACAGAAAATTGAATCTGAAAATAAATTGCAAAAACAGAATGAGGAACTACAATCTACCATTAAATCATTAAAATATAAATATCAACAACAAGTTAAACAACTAGAACAAACTTATCATAAACAACAGCAAGAAACTGTAGAATCTTTGCAATTAGAACATCAAAAGCAGATTCAACAATTAGAATCAGCTCGATCAGAGATACAACATCAAATGCAACTATTAACAGATAAACATCAAAACAAACTGTCACAAATAGAGCAAATAAATCAACAAAAAGTACAAGAAATAAGTAAATATTGGCAAGAAAAATATCAAAAAAAGATTCAAGATATAGAGAAAAATAATTATCGTAAAAATCAGGATATTGTTAAATCATTAGAAGAAAATCATCGAATAGAAACAGAAAAATTAGAGATATATCACGCGAAAAAAAATCAAGATACAATTAAGTCTTTAGAAGAAAAATATCTAACAAAGCTCAGAAGTAAAATACAAGAATTAGAAGAAGTTCATCAAGAATCAATCCTTGAAACCATGAGGTCAATGACTGCTCAAAATCAAACTCAGCTACAACAAAAAACCAAGCAACTTAAAGAAACTTATGAATATCAACTCCGACAGACTATTAAATCTCTTAAATCTGAACATCAACGTCAAATTAGGCAACTCAATCAGCAACTAGAGCTACATAATAATACTTCAGCATTAGATACTAATTATTCTCAAGTTAAACAAGTCAAAAAACCAGAAAGTCTTATACAGCAGAAAAATCAGTATAAATCTCAAGTAACTAATTCTAAAGAAGCAACTATTAAACAGCAAAATCAAGTTGATAAACCATAGTTAAGATTAATGATTTAGATGATGTTCGGTTGAATACTTACACTTTGGAGGGAGTAAGGCAGAAGGCAGAAGCGGTGCGACCCCGCGGGGCGCGACAGACGCACCAGGTAGCGCACTCGGTGTGAGGCAGAAGGAAAAGATCAACCGAATCAGGGAGAAAGTTTTTGTAATGAATTATCCGGACATGATATCAGGAATCGTAGGGGCTAATGGCCATTAGCCCCTACAGGAGTCAGGAGGAAAAACAGTTATAAAGATTTGGTAATGGTGAAGATGGACAATATTTTTGGGGTTGCACATTATGGAATGATATTGCCAAAAATTAGTTTAGACTTTGAGTGAAAAAAACCTAATATTAATCATTCTAGCAATTCTCAAATCCCAAATCCAATTCAATCAAAAATCTAAAATCATTCGTCACTGCGGTTCGCCATATTTTTACCTCCTATTTGGAACTTTTTTTGTTAGTTTATCATCTACCGAACATAATATAAAATCAAAAAAGCTAATGCCCAATTAGTTCCTTAACTTTTCAATTAAATCCAAGGTATCATCGTAAGATTTAATTCTTCCACCTTGCTGATAAAGTTCTGCTGCTTTTTCAAAGTCTTGTAGAGCTTTTTCAAGCTGCTGATTTGCCTTTTGGTTATCTCCTAATTGTTGATAGCTAAGACTATTTTGATAATAGGCACTAGCACGATTATAATAAGCATCAGCATAGCCAGAATTTAGTTCAATTGCTTTAGTATAATCTTTAATTGGATTAGGGCCTCGTGTAGGTTCGTGAGGATTAACTAACATACTCCGAGCTATACCCATGTTAAAGTATATTTCCGGACTGTTAGGATTTTGCTCTAAAGCACGATTAAAATTAGCGATCGCTTCCCAAGCATCCCCCCGGTCTAAATAAGTTATACCCCGAAAATATAAAGCTTCAGCACTTTGAGGATTAATTGTTGAAACAGGAGTGCTAGCTGCAGGAGTATCATCTAAAATCAAGTCCGAAGGATTAATACCAGCATCAGATAATTTTCTGATAAAACTATTAATTGGAACTGCTGCATTAAACCCTGTTTTAATTGGGGCTACATCTCCAGAATTAGTTTGAGCAAAGCCAAATTCACCTTGTCCGTGTAAACCCACAACTCGACCATCAGCATCAAAAACAGGACCCCCACTCATCCCACTCCAAGTAACAGCTTGATAACGTAAAGTGTAACCTTCAGGACGACTTTTTGGGCGACTTGTTACCAAACCTGGGGATAATTCTGGTGCTCTATCAGTACCAAATAAACCCCCAGTAGCAGGATAACCAAATACATAAATTTCAGCACCAATAACTGATTGTTCAGAATTGCCCAAAGTAGCAACTGGATATACTTCTAAACTTTCAAATTGAATTATAGCTAAATCTGGCTCTCGATCGGTTTTTTGGAGATTAACTACATTAGTTACTTGATAATCTTTTTCTAAATGGCTTCTAATACTATATTTAGTTTCAGGAGCTTCCACTACATGATTAACTGTTAAAACAGTATAAAGATTACCATTTCTAGAAATTATCACACCAGAACCATCTCCTAAGTTACTATTAATTTGTACTGTAATTGGTGTAGCAATTTCTGCCACTTCTTGAGCTGTTTTAGCAACTGCTACTTTAGGAATAGTAATGACTATTGCTGCTGCTGTAGCAGTACCTAATAAAAGGCTATTTACAGAATTAAAACGAGAAAAAATCATAATTTTAAGGTCTGAGAATCTAGATCGGTGAATATGAGATGACTATTTATTATCTTGACGTAAATTCGATAAATTTGTTCTCGGTATTAAAGTATAAGCACTTAAGACTAGATCGCTACCAATTCTATCAAGTATGAGCCAATTCGAGCGATTAAAATAATGTTATAAATCCCAAAATAGAAGTTTTTGCTGAGGAATGAGTTTCCATTTCTGCTGTCTGTGATTTTATTGCGGATATAGCAATAGAAGTTTTTGCTGAGGAATAAGTTTCCATTTCTGCTGTCTGTGGTTTTATTGCGGATATAGCAATAGAAGTTTTTGCTGAGGAATGAGTTTCCATTTTTGCTATCTGTGGTTTTTTAGAACCCATTTTATATCTATATAATTACCATAGTTAAGTCTTCTCACGCATCAATTTTGAGGAAAAATCTGCGTATTTTGTGGAATTTTTCAGCTCGATCCTCTTCCCTCTTCCCTCCAGACTCGGTGACTCCTAACTAAAAAAACTTAACATTGACAAAGATACGTTTAGGGGTTCTATAGTGCTACGCGAATATATTAGGACATATTTTTTTCTGTACTCTCTTCACCTCGGCTTTCAACCCAATTAAACTGTCCTAACCTAAATGCGTAGTGCTATATCTGTGGTTTTATTGCGTATGCCGCAATAGGAATTTGTGCTTATCTGGTGTGAAATTTTGAATATTTGTGGTTTTATTGCGTATGTAGCAATAAGAATTTGTGCTTATCTGGTGTGAAATTTTGAATATTTGTGTTTTTATTGCGTATATAGCAATAGACATCTCCGATCATAAAAAATAAAATCAATTATCGCACATAAATTATCAATTCTTTCCCCCTAGTTCCTACTCCCTACTCCCTCTTTTCTGGAGATGTCTAATAGGAGTTTGTGCTTAGTTTGAGCTGAAATTTTGAATGTCTGTGGTTCTATTGCGTATGTAGCAATAGGAGTTTGTGCTTATCTGGTGTGAAATTTT
>JBARXI010000544.1:0-14782 GCA_049647275.1 Microcoleaceae cyanobacterium | reverse complement strand
CAGCTTGAATATTTTTGTCTATGGAATTCAACATTTCCTTGATTTCACCAACACCTTTATCTACTTCTATTCTCAGAGCAATTTCACAAAATAAACGGAAGGTTTCGCGATCGCCTTTTTGCCATTGAGATGCTGAGAGTAAATCTCGTAATTTTCGGTAGTTAACTTTTAGTGAGGAGCGCAACTCTGCATCAGTGACAGATTTTTTCTCAGGCTCAAATATTACATTTTTTGGTCGCTGCCAGATTTTTTTGATAATTTGAGCGACTGCTTCCCCCACTTTTTCGGATGAAATATATCCTTCTCTCAACTTTTGCCATAACTCAGACGTTATATAATAGGGGCGAGACATTTCTTGATACAGTCTCTGGGCAAAACCTCCTGTAATACCCACCGGAATCACCACTGCACCTGATGCCATAGCAACCCTAGCTTCCTGCTCGGCTCCAGGCCCCCCTTCAATTAGCACATACACCGATGCTATGCGAGCGAGAATTTCTCGACGCTCAGATAGAGTTTTGCCAGCATATAGATTTTTACCATATTCCCAGGCTTCAAGCCCTTCTGGCTGAATATGGTAAACTGGAGCCGACTTATTTTTCTGGTGACATTCTCGCCAAAAACTACGGGATACTGCTTCGGGTATGCCAGAAACTCCACCTGTTAACACAGCTAAATTTTTTAATGTTGCTAGTTGTCTGCCAGTGGCATTGCATATTGCTTCGGTTGTCACGCCCCAAAAATAGGTGCTACCAATAATGGCGACTTTATGCTCAGATTCAATTTGAGCAACTAATTGTTTAGCTATTTGTGCTGGAGTTTTTTCTGAGGAAGTGGAGGTAGTTATTGAAGTTGGTAGGTTTGCTTGATATTGTTCGTAATCTTCTTGCTCGCGACAGATAAAGATAATTTTCCATGGGTGGGAGTTATTTTGCAAAAATGTCAATGCTTCTGTGAGGGCTATTTTTGCTGCCCAATCTTTGGGGAAACCGCGCATTCCGGTGCTGATGCAAGGAAAGGCTAGGGTGTTAACTTGATTTTCTGCTGCAACCTGGAGACAGTTACGGTAACATTGGGCTAGTTGTTGGCTGGAGATTTCGCTATTAGTTTTATCCCAAACTGGTGCAGCAGTGTGAATAATGTATAAGGCTGGAAGTTGATAACCGTTTGTGATTTTAGCTTGACTGGTGTCGAGCCATTCTATTTGTCTGGTGGCACTTCTGAGTGCTTCTCCTGCTGCTTGATGAATTTTTGTACATAGCCCATAACTGCGGAGATTATTGTTGGTGGGATTAACGATCGCCTCTACTTGTTGAGAGATAATATCGCCTTGGGTAATGGTGATGCGTTCGCTCGATCGTTGGTTTTCTATGGAAATATGCCAATTTTGCTCTGATTTATTCATGGTTTGAGATTTGATGTAGTTTATTTTTATGATTATACAGCGACATCTGCCAAAGATTTATGAAACGGATAGATCGCAATTCTCATTCTTATACTGATGAGGTACAAAATTTGTTTGTTTTAGGCAACAGCTCTCTTATGGCAAGAAATAAAAATATAACTGTACCTCACGCTTTTTGAAAAACGCTATCCTACTTAATTTTTGGAATCAGCTTTAAGGCGATCGATTAATTTGTAAAAAGCCTATTCATTATTTTTATTGGCAAGTATATAAGACTAAATCCGCTGCTCAAAATATATCTTTTTTTCAAATTCCTTTTTACCGAATAATTAAGGTTTAAAGCCTCTCATAAGCAAGGAGAAACAAGAAAAAAATTTCCTTTTATTCAATCCTATCCGTTTTAGGGAGAGGTAATTATCAATTATCCATTATCAATTATTGAACCTTCTATCCTATCTTAGCAATAAAGATTATAACTAATATCATGTCCGGTTGAATACTAATAATATCTGCGCTCCGAAGGCAGCGGGAGCTGTTTGCATAGCATTACCTAGGAAAGGAAAAGAGTAAGGTGAGAAGGCAGAAAGTTTTTTATCGCTAATTAAACGGATTTATCGGCTAAAATTTTAGTTCTTTAAACCAATAATTAGGGTCTTGAAGAAGGACTGCTGGAGTCACCGAGTCAGGAGTCAGGAGAGAAAATTGCATGGAGATTCTAACCCCAAACAATTTTGAGCACTCCAGTTGACGGTGGGGTATTAAACCCATAAGGGAAATGATCAACCAGATTTATAGATCGGGTTACATAAGTCTTGATAGTATCAACATTTGGTTTTATCTGAAAACTTTTCATCTACCATTTTTATAAACTTTTATTTGCAATTCTTTCCTTGGAAAAATATAAATATTATACTAAATCCGGTTATCAAAAGGTACTTTTTCAAATTTTTCTTTAACCCTCCACCATAGCTGCCTTCTGCCTTACCTCGATAATAAAGCTCCTGTCTAAACCGGATTTAGTATTAATATCAATATTATTAATATATTAATCAAACCCAGATCCCCGGAAACGATCGGGTTTCTTTGAGGAATAAGAAATACTGAAGTTTGCTAGCCCCATAAATAATAGAGCGATCGCTAAATAGATCAAAAACGCTAAAACGTAGATATAGCATTTATTTCTAGTCTTTTTCTGCTTAATGTCTACAAGCTTTACAAAGCAAGATTTTTCGCACTCTTTTACCTGATAAAACAACAAATCTAATAAGTGAGTAGGTAAAATTATTTACCTATTCAGAATCTCCCTAAGATTTGTCTAGGAAGCAACTAGTGAAAAGCAAATCTGTAATTAAAAGCATTTCCTGACGGAATGCTCCGCAAACAGCTTTAAATAAGGGGATTTCAACCCCGACTCAAATTAAACAATATACTCGTGCGTCGGGGATTTTAACCCAAGCAAATAGAAGTCTAAATTATGTGGACTATCCGCACTGACAGCTAGTTAACTAGGCATGGGTACTTAATATATCTTTCCTAAGTTGAATAATACCAATTTGAAGAATTCCTACAAAAACCAAGCCTTTCCGAGAGATATTTATCGGTAGTAATTTATAAAAAATATTCATTAAATGGATATAAGTTATCACTGCTCACTAATTCCCAGACATATATTTAAGGTACAGATACGGAGATTAATTATCTAATTTCTACGCCAGGTCTTCTAATATCTAGTTAAAATGGAGATTGCCCCGCAACATACTCCACGATCGCTTTTATGATTTTATAGGTTAATATTGGCCCAATTTATAGAAGACCTTTCCATTTAGTCAGCCACAAATATTATGCTTTATTTAGAGCTTCCAATTCCCTACTAATTTTTGCCTATTTAACTTCATAATTCTTCATCAATTTTTGTTAATCTTGCTGCCATGAATAATGTAAAAAACATTAAGTCACCAGCCTTGATGAATTTCTTTGTTACCGTTACTTGTTTGTACTTTTTTAGAACAGGCAAATTATTGAATAGTTTTATGAAGATTTGATGAAAGACTGTAATTTTACGGTGATTTGAGTTGACGTTGTTGACTGCTTTGATTACTCTTGAAATAAGAAATTTAAGATTTCAATCAAAAACTTTCTTTTCTCAATCAAAATATTTCCCGGTCAAATAGAAAAATCATAAAATAAACAGGAGAATATTATGGATTTGTTAACTTTGTCTCGCTTGGGTGTAAAACATACTGAAAGCGCATTTGGTGAATCAATTCGGATTAACACAGGTTATGACATGACCAAACCTGTGACTTTTTACGGCATTGTCAACGAGCGTTGTAATGTGAAATGTCGTCAATGCGAGTATTGGCGACTGCCTGAATATAAAGAGGAAATGACTATTGAGCAGTGGCAGAATGCTCTTTTGAGTATTAAACAGTTTGTGGGTGAATTTTCCATGAACTTTAGTGGTGGTGAGCCTTATATTAAGAAAGGATTTGTAGATATACTTTCCTTCGCTCACGACCATGGTATTCACTGTGGTGTGACAACGAATGGTTTCTGTATGACACCGGAAAATGCTGCTAAAACTGTGGCTGCTCATCCTTTCAATGTTAATATGTCGGTGGATGCACCTAACGCCGAACTTCATAACTATCTTCGCGGTCAACCTGGTTTGTTTGAGCGACTCTCTAAAGGCATTAAATATTTGCGTGAAGAGCAGGCAAAACAGGGAGTGAAGTTTCCTATCACAGTCAAACCTACTCTCAACCGATTAAATTTCCGTTTAATGCCAGAGTTGGTGGAGTGGGCTCAAAATATTGGTGCCACCGCTGTCAACTTCCAGCCTGTTAATCGTTGGACACCAGAAACTAATGAAGAACTTTGGGTCGAAGCAGAAGACCATGTAGATTTTGCCAAAACAATTGAGCGTTTGATTGAAATGAAGAAAGACGGCGCACCCATTATGAACAGCGAAGAAGTTCTAGAACTAATGCTGCCACACTTCCGAGAAGAGAAAGCACCTGAAGAGGTGAAGCCTTGTCGTGTTGGGCTCCGAAATTTCTGGGTTGATACTCGTGGGGATGTAAAATTATGTGATGAGTATCCTGTGATTGGAAATATCAAAGAGCAGGGTGCTCGTGAAATCTGGTATGGTGAAAAGGCGATGGAAGTGCGCGAGCAAACTTTAAAATGTGGTAAGCTCTGTTTGATTACTTGTGTTTCACAAAAAACTATTGGGGATAAGGTTAAAATGGCGATGAAATTATTAAAGAACTAATTATTTAGTAAACTATCCAATGCCGATCCTCATCGGGTAAAGCACGGGTTTCTTCTGTATTCCCAGGAAATTGCTAAAACCTAATCTTACGACAACCAAGCTTAGGTCTTATATCTCCGACCACAGCAGAAACCCTCCCCTCTACCTTATTTAAAACGCACTCCCGTTATCAATTGAAGTAGCACTCAGCAATCAGCAAGCTTCCTGCGGAGGAACTGCGTTAACAGCAATCAGCTTCTCAAGGTGTATAATGGGGAATTATTTCCCCCCATAAAAGGCGCACCACTAATTTTTCCAACTCTTGTGGGGGACTTAAACCCTTGAATTTTTAGCGCTCCAGCTAAATGCTGTTTGCGGAGCATTCCGTAAGGAAAAGCTGATAGCTAGTTAATAAAGGCGACGACCATTAAAACGGATGTTGCGTGACATAACTTAATCTTGCCTGGAAAATTTGATAGTCAAGCAGTGGAGTTATTCATTTCAGGGTAAACCAGAAAGCTACAAAGTAAAAATCTAGTTTACTGGCACAAGTGGGATCTTTATTCGCAATTCGCGTGCGCGCTCCCTCCGGGAATTGCAACCTTCATGCAACAAAGCCAAGTACTATTCTAATTCATCAGGACTTACGCATGCGTATCTATAAATTGTGTTTTTTGTAGGGGTAATTCATGAATTACCCCTACAGGTAGCGTCTGTGCGTAAGTCCTGTTCATTCCTCTTTGCGATTCGCGTGCGCGATCCCTTCGGGAGTCGCAACTTTCATGCAACAAAGCCATATTTACTTATTCATTAATAATTCAAAGGAGTTCCGCAAAGAGTTAATATCCCCCACTCTTGCCACTAACAGGTTTTCTTCTCCAGTATGTTTTAACTGAGAATTCCAATACTGGATACTATCAGCATTTTTGAGCCAAAAGTTAATTACTGTCTCTACTACTTTATCTACCTTCCAACCACGATAAGCAGAAACATTTTCTACAGATGCTACAAATACATCTAGGCTGCATTTACGGTTGCCCAGATATTCTACAGTTGTATTTTGTTGTTCTTGAAGTTTTTGTTGCTGACTAAAAAAGGATAATACTGGAGAAATACCTAACAGTTCAAAAGTGTATTTCATTTGCTATTTTACTCCAAAAATTTTTGATATTTTAGATTAAGTTAAAACTACCTATAGCAGCGATCGGCACTATTGTGTAAAAACATCCGGCAGCAATGTAACAGTCAACAGGGGTAAAAGTTTCACATTGTCGATCTAATGCCTTGATTTTTACAAATGATTTAGAATTGCTATAGATTGTTGTGATTGTCTAGGAAATATTATTTTCCCTTACTAATTTTAACTAATTATCTGATTAGCAATCTAGACTGATAAGTGCTAATTTTGATAACTCAATAACCTAGATGCAAAACCATTGCAAGCCTCTTTTTGTTGTCGAAATTTCAATCGAAATTGAACAATCTAGTTTTAGCAGTCTTTATCAGTGAGTGCTAAAGATTAGTGTCAACATTTTCAGCGATCGCCATTCCAACTTTTTGTCGTTTATTTATCTCTATTTATCCAAATAATACTAAGTATTAAAATTCATTTTTGTCAAATGCTTTACATTAGTAACGACAAATTTTTAACAAATTGTTACATAACTTCAAATATTAATCAAAACTGAATATAGTGATGGTTTTCCGTAAAGGGGTTTTTCATCCTTAGAAAATTATTTAATGTCTAGGGGCCTGAAAATGAATCAATTGAAAGTCCGGTGAATGATTCCCACTCAAGAAATGAGAAACAAGAAACTATCTTCTAGCATTAGCTCTAGCTCAATCTACTTATAGTTAGGAAAATGAAGATTGAATGATAATAGAGACACCTCAAAGAGGTAGGATAAAGACTAGAAAACTTAATCTCGATCAACCATCGTAGTCAACAAAGAGAGGAATTACCTTGAGTCAGCATCCAAACGGTATACCAGCACACGGTGGCCATCTAATTAATCGAATTGCCACACCAGCAGAAAAGCAGGAATTCATTGAAAAAGCCGATAGTCTGCCAAAAGTTCAATTAGATAAACGAGCCCTTTCAGACTTAGTAATGATTGCCATAGGAGGTTTTAGCCCTCTCAACGGCTTTATGGAAGCGGCGGACTACGAAACAGTAGTAACAGATATGCGCCTAAAAAATGGACTGCCTTGGGCAATACCAGTCACCCTATCAGTCTCAGAAGAAGTCGCAGACTCAATTAAAGAAGGAAGTTGGGTGCGCCTAGATTCTCCAGAGGGAGAATTTGTAGGTATTTTAGAATTAACTCAAAAGTATCGCTATAACAAAGCCCATGAAGCAATTAATGTCTATCGTACAGACGAAATAAAACACCCAGGCGTGAAAGTTCTCTATGATGCTGGACCAATTAACTTAGCAGGCCCAGTGTGGTTACTAGAACGTCATCCCCACCCATTATTTCCTAAATATCAAATAGATCCAGCCGAGTCTAGAAAACAGTTTCTTGAAAGAGGTTGGAAAACAGTTGTAGGCTTCCAAACCCGTAACCCCATTCACCGAGCTCACGAATACATTCAAAAATGTGCTTTAGAAACAGTAGATGGTTTATTCCTACATCCTTTGGTAGGTGCGACAAAATCAGATGATATTCCGGCTGATGTCAGGATGCGTTGCTACGAGATTATGATGGAAAAATATTTTCCCCAAGAACGGGTGATTATGGCCATTAATCCTTCCGCTATGCGTTATGCTGGGCCACGGGAAGCAATTTTTCATGCCTTAGTACGGAAAAACTACGGCTGCACTCACTTCATTGTTGGTCGGGATCATGCTGGTGTAGGGGACTATTATGGTACCTATGATGCTCAATATATCTTCGATGAATTTGAACCTGGAGAGTTAGATATTGTTCCAATGAAGTTTGAGCACGCTTTCTACTGTACCCGCACCGAAGGTATGGCCACAAGTAAAACTAGTCCAAGTGTGGGAGAAGAACGAATTCACTTATCAGGGACAAAAGTACGGGAAATGTTACGCCGGGGTGAGTTGCCACCACCACAGTTTTCACGGCCAGAAGTAGCAGCAGAGTTGGCTAAAGCAATGAAAGCATCTAGCGGAAATTAACAGAAATTTTTCTAGTTTAGCCGGACACTGTGAGGCATAATTATTGCAGTACTAGAGGCGGGTTTGGAGAGCTATACATTATTGACAAGTAAAGCTTTTGGCCCGCCTCTATACTATGTATAAATAAGCTAAGAAATTTCCTTTGGAGTGGAAAATCACTTTCTTAGAAAATGAATTAGCACTAATCAATTAACAACCTAGTTTGGAGTAAGATATTTGGAACAAATTAAGTAAATTATATTTCATATAACTGCCAGACTAACAGTTAATCAAATGAGAGATAAAGTGTCAAAATACCTACAGAGGTATTCTAGCATCTTCATTGAAAGTGGTCTTCAAAGGTTACCTTAACTTAATTTTATAGCTAGTTAAGGAATTACCTAATAGGCGCAGAAAACTAAACTCGCTAATGTTTAGCAACTTCGGCAATAGCCTTTTTTGGTTGACTGAAGAATGCGTCAATTATCTAAACAAATTAATGATGTTGTTATCAAAATTCCTTCTCTATTCAGAGAAGGGTGGGATATTAAGGAAGAAGTATGGGATTACAGCGGCGGGAATTTCTGCAAAGGGCTAGCTGGGCCCTAGCAGCATTAGGAATAAGTGAGACAGGGTGGTGGCAACTCCAAAGTCGTTACTCAACAGCCTTGGCTGAAACTACAGGAGGCAAACTAGCACTTCTAGTAGGCATCAATGAATATTCAGAAGCAGCCCTATCTGGGTGCGTTACAGACGTAGAAATGCAAAGGGAATTGTTAATTCATCGATTTGGTTTTGTACCTTCTGATATTCTGACTTTAACAAATCAACAAGCAACTAGAAAAAATATCGAAACAGCTTTTATTAGCCATCTAACTAATCAAGCGAAATCAGACGATCTAGTTTTTTTCCACTTCAGTGGGTATGGTAGTCGTGTCAGCAAAACGATCGATGAAGAAGGAGATACTGAATCAATTTCTTCAAAATCAACATTTCAAAATACTCTAGTGCCAATAGATGGGGTATCACCCAAGGACGAAAGTACAGCAATAAACGATATTTTGCAAGAAACTCTATGGTTATTGTTGCGCTCGCTCCCCACGAGCAAAATAGTCACTGTACTAGACACTAGCTATGTGTACCCAGGTACAAATTTACAAGGATCTCTACGGATTCGCTCTAGACCTAGCCCGATCACAGAGCAAATTAATATCCAAGAGAAAGCAATACAAGAAAAACTGCGAAATCGTGCAGATGTAGAGTCAGAACAAAAAATCTACAACAGCGAACTGCCAGGGGTGATTCTGAATGCTAGCAAAGAAAGTCTAGTCGCCACTGAAACTGATTGGGATGGTTTTAGCTCGGGTCTGTTCACCTATGCTCTTACCCAAAACTTGTGGTCTGCAACCTCTGCAACTAAACTACAAATTAGTTTTGCACGAGCTACTAGCTTTGTAGAAGAAGTAGCAGGAGCATATCAGCAACCAGAATTAGAAGCATCAACAATAATAACACAGAATACGGCACAAGTTAAAGGACAAGAAACTACAGAAAAAACTGCAAAAGCGATCGGTTCTCAAAATATCTTGACTCCCTTATCCCCACCTGCTAGTGGTGCGATCGCATCAGTAGAAGATAACGGCAAAACAGCGAACCTGTGGCTAGCAGGATTACCCATCGGTATTCTTGATGTAGTTGAGTCTAATTCTCTATTTACAATTGTTCCTCCCTCTGCTTCAGACCCAAAAAACTTTCAACAGCAACTACAGATTCGTAATCGAAGTGGCTTACAAGCAAAAGCTTCTATCAAAGAAGCTCCGCTCTCAAAACAGTCTTCTGAAAGTCAGGAAAATGCAGACAGTCAAACACAAAAAACAGATCAAGCACCTCTGCCTTTTAGTCCTCAACTATTGTTAGGACAACTGATTCGGGAAAAGGTAAGAATTTTACCAAAACCAATAAGTTTGAGAATTGCTCTAGATCCAAATTTGGCAAGAATTGAGCGGGTAGATGCCACCAGTGGTTTTTCAGCCCTACCTCAAGTGGCTGTGGTAGCAAGTACAGAAACTTCCGATTATGTATTTAGTCGAGTCCGGGAGACAACTATTGCTCAAAGTCTTTCTGCTCCTTTACCTTCTATATACCAGGGTCGTTATGCTTTATTTTCTCTCGGTGAAGTTTTGATTCCTAATAGTGTGGGAGAAGGAGAAGAAGCAGTAAAGGTAGCAGCACAAAGGTTAACTTCCCAATTGAAAACTTTGCTCGCAGCTAAAGTCTTACGTTTAACTAACAACGAAAGCTCAACTCAACTCAAAGTCAGAGCCACTTTAGCTACCATTACTCCTGAAGCCAAGGTCGTAATGCGTCGGGAAACTTTAGGAGTAACAAATAGCAAACAACTTAAAACTAACATAGAAAGTATACCTGACTTTGGAGCTGCTGAAGGATTATTAACTTTACCTATTGGTAGTCAAGTTCAATGTCGATTGTATAACGATGGCGATCGCCCCATCTATTTTATGTTATTCCGTTTAGATAGTAGTGGGCGGGTTCTGACTCTCGATCCAACTGGATCTAATACATCTTCGAGTAATGGTCAGCCCTCGCCAACAGGACAAGTTATTTCTGCGGGAGAAAGTATGAATATGTCGTCTGTGATTAGCACTCCTAGAGATACAGAATCTTTTGGATGGAAATTAATCGGCCCTGCCGGATTGGTTGAAACTCAGATTATATGTAGCTATCAACCATTTAAGGAAACAATTGCAGTTTTGGATGGACAGACGGGTCAAGTTAGAGATAATCAGATCGTCAAAGAAGTATTAAGTCCTTTAAAAGTAGCAGAAGCAATTTTACGAGATTTGCAGAGTGCCAGTAAATCAGCTATTCAATCAACCGGGTTATCAACTGATAATTGGGCGTTAGATATTAATAGTTGGAGCACTCTTAGCTTTATTTATCGGGTTGTCTAAAAAAATACTTTTATTGGAATTTTCATCGGTGGGGCTTGATAGGCCCTTTTTTTTGTTGCTTTTGAATGCAAAGCACTCTATTTTGCTAACTTATACCGGATTTATAAATGTTTGCTACAAATAGATCGGCTATTTATTAGAATTTCTATTTGTCACCGCGAAGCAAACAGAATCCAGTAGGGGCGAATCGCGATTCGCCCCTACTGGAGTCAGAATAAATATTTTTAATACCATTTTTAGGTGTTAAATTATCTCTATTATGTCCGGGGGGTTGCATAATAACGAATAATTTTGAATTAGGAAATTGCCAGAATAATAAAAATACTTGTTTTTTACTGCCATATTTAGGGTGACGCACCAAACAGTAATTATTGGGAACAGGAAATGGGGAAAGTTGTAGGTTGTCGGCGAGAATACTCGATCGCCCTACCGCGCCACCTGAGATTTAATACCTGCTGCTGAAATTGAAAGTATTTCTATTTTAATCCAAACTCCTGTCTCCTTAGTATCAGGAATATATTCAACAGTGAGTTTAGGAATACAACTGAGGCGATCGTCCTGAAGTACGCCAGCCCCATTTAATGTTAAAGCGTCAAGACAAGCTCCTGCTAAATTATCTAGATCGGAGTTGGTACGATGTTTACCACAAAAACTTATTGAAATAGCTGCTTTTTGAATTGGGAAATTTGCCTCTAAATTAAATTCAGAAACTTGTCGGTAAATTTCTACTTCTGCCAGATTTCTCCAGGCACGATATCGAGGGGGTAAATATGTACCATTAGCAGTGACTCGCGGACGTGCTTTTGGAACTACTTTTCCGGGAATATAAAAATTAATGATTTCTGAATTTTTCAATTTTTCTGAGTTAGGGAAAGAATAAGTAGAAATTTTTTCAGGAAATGGTTCTAAATTATCAGTTTTTTCCTGTGAAGGAATGATTTTATCGACTTCTGTCTCTAGGTCTTTGGTAATTATTTTATTAACTCCCATCTCCAGATTTGTACTTCTGAGAGTCTCCGCCTTTTCTGCCTCCAATAGTAAACTATCTTTTGATTCAGAGGGTGTAAGTGGCATCTGGGGTATATCCTCCATATCTGATAGATCAACTTTTCTGTAATTATCTAATACTGTCCGGAAACTCGGCCAGCTTCTAGCAATTTGCATATAAGTTTCTGCAATTTTTTCTGATAAATCACAATTATTCTGGAGTAAATTTTGCCATTTCTCAGTAGATAAAAAAGTTTTAGTTTCTAGTAATAGTTGACCGAGAAAATAAGCATCTGCCATAGAATTAATCGGTTCATTTTGACATTGTTGATGTTTCAAATTAATTTCCTTGGCTAAGTCTTGTAAGTTAATTAACATCATCTATATCTATATATTTCAGCAACTTTATTGGACAGAGATAGGGGCACAATATTATTGTGCCCCTAATAATTTTCACAGCAGATTTAAAGTGAATAAAGTACAGAAATTAGGTCACTTTCTCCAGGTATAAAACCGATTTTACTTCTGACTCCTGAATTCTGCCATAATTACAGCCATTTGCAATTATCGGCGTCTTCTAGAGCCAAAACCAGCACCGCGACGAGAGGGAGATGAAGACCGACCACTACCAAAACTACGATTTCGTTGGCGAGGTTTTGCTTGATTAGAGCGACGCAAGTCACTAGCACCAAAACCACTCCCTGTGGAACGGTTTGTGTTTTGCTGCTGTTTGCGATTTGTGGTACTTCGAGTTGAGTTAGTTATGCCAGTAGTACGCAAAGTTTGACGGTTTTTCACTGCTGGAGGTGGGGCTTGATAACGGTCTTGATATCGATTAACAGCTTGGGTGTAAGTATTACCATACCCACCGTAACCTGTCATTACCCCACCTGGTTGATAAACTGGAGGCATATAATATTGAGGTCTAAAAAACATATTACTGATTGCCCCGCCGACAACTTGACCTGCCACAGCTCCCGCAAAAGGTGTCCAGAAGTTAGATTCCCGACGCACAACGACTGTTTGTTGTTGACCTGTTTGGGGATTAGTTTGGACTTCGGTTACGTTGTGTACATATTCTATGTTAAAGTCGGGTTTTAAGTGCAAAGTAGCTTGATTTCCATTGATATCAGCGTAACTGCTTTTGCCTTCCTGAATCTCCTCCTCAGTCAAACTTGCCATTTGCAAATCTGTAGTGCTATACATCGGGGGAGTTCCTGATGGGGTATTGAGCAACATTAAGGTATATTCCCCATTGGCATCATTATAGGTTGCCTGTTGTACGGGATATTGTCCTTGAGTTGCCTGATTTCGATTACGGTTAGAAGAAACGTTTGAGTTTGGTGTCTGATATGAGGTAGTGTTGGAGCTGCCACAGGCAACAGTTGTCCAACACAATGTCAAACACATAAACAAAATGGTCAATTGACGCAACATACGATCGTATTTCCTAAACAACTTTGAGTCAGTAGATGAGAAAAACATAGGGAAATTTAGTGTTTTTTCATCTTCTACTTATCTATTTTACCGCTCTTAGAAACTTAATGCCATTTCACGGTAGTCAAAAGTCAAAAATAAAGATGGATTTTGCTAAAAAGTTTAACTAATACCATGTCCGGTTGAATACTTATAAATAACGATGAAAGAGTAGGGGTAATTCATGTTTGCGGAGCATTCCTTCAGAAATTACCCCGACTGAGTAATTCATGTTTGCGGAGCATTCCTTCAGAAATTACCCCTACAGGACTGCTGGAGGGAAAAAGAAAGCAGGAGGAGAAGAAAGTTTTTGTTCGCGTTTGCGTAGCATTCCGGACCGAAAGCGGAACGGAGTTCTATCGCGCTCTTATCCGGACATGATATAATAAGAATTTTAGGCAATTATTTCAGATGAAGCGGTTTGAAATAATTTTTAGAAGATAGAAGGTTTTTGATCGCTGATGATCCGGACATGACATTAATGTCCCCAGCGAGGCGTTGCTCAATAGTTGACCTGAGTGGAAAAAAGTTAAATTAACCGAAACAATCTCTGTATAGAATTAAGTGATGAGATGGCCAGGGAGGGAAAAATTAAAAGTGAAGGAAATTAACTACTTTTATACTCTCCTCGCCATGACAACTAAAGATGTAGAAAGAGCGATCGCCTTTCGAGTTTCTCTAATATTGACAAACAAATAATTCCGAGACAAAATCAACTGAGCAAAGATACAAAAAATTAATCTAAAATGACAACCAAAGAAATCACCATTGCAGCCACATCTGCTAGCTACTACGGTGACAACAAAGCCCAAATCTCAGTAGACGGCCAAGAAATCAACTTCGGCAGGAGCCTCAACCTAGCAGTATTGGACGAAACCACCTGCAAACCCCTTGTCTAAAATTAATCAGGACTTACGCAGAACCACCATATCTTGTAGTAGGGGTAAACGACCGTTTACCCCTACAGGTGGTGTATGATTTGATATTTTGCGTAAGTCCTGTTAATGCTAAAAGACCAAACAAATTTTTTGAAAAAAATCTTGACAGTTACTTTATTTGTGTTAGGGTGGACTCGGTAAAGATTTAACAGTTTAATTTGGATGACAACTAAAGAAATAACTATCACCGCCACCTCTGGCGGTTACGGCGGGAACAAAACCACCAAAATCTCAGTTGACAGCGCAGAAATCGGTTTCGGCAGCTACCAGACCGGCATCAACGTAGCAGTATTCGACGAAACCAACGGTAAAGTATTATTCTCAACGAGCTTCAACACCCCTTACGGCAACAGCGATCGCTTCGCCGACTTCATCAACAGCCTCCCTGCTGGACGGATAGTCGCCCTGACAGTAAAAGATAGTATCGGCTCTCTAACAGACAAAGCCAAAGAAGCCTGCAAGTCCATAGGCAGCGCTCAAATAGACCTAGTGCAACCAGGCTATGTTAAACTAAGCCAGGTAAGTTACCCTACCCGACTCGTCTTCAGAACCGTGCGTGAGACTTTCACCTCACACGGCTCCTCTCCTAAACGTCCCTTTTCATGGGTACATCCTTAAAATTCCACCTCG
>JBARXI010000543.1:0-1953 GCA_049647275.1 Microcoleaceae cyanobacterium | reverse complement strand
AAGCGACGTTGAAGGCCCCCGTGTTTTAACCGGGGGATGAAAACAAGCGAGTCGTTTAGACTAGACAACTAAAGTAGTCCTGTGCTATCTTTACTAGAAAAGTAAGCAGAAAGCTTAGGGTTAAACTTAAGCCGACTGTGTAGGGGCACAATGAAATTGTCCGACATCAGAATATATCTTTGGTCAGCTAAGAACAGACGAAGCAACACGGATTTATCCTGCTGCGTAGTATCAACTTAGAATCCCCGTGACTTAAGTCCGGGGAGTAGTCAAAATGAGCGAGTTTTCTAATTATTCTCTGATTAGACTCGCTCTTATTTATGTTTATGCTTGAAATTAGTGACTTGGCACAGTTATAATATAAGGTTGATTTATGTGAAATTTTTAGAGGTAAATAATGGTTAACATTTCCGCAGTAGACTTATTTTGCGGAGCGGGTGGGCTAACTCACGGCCTCCGAAAAGCTGGTCTTAGTGTAAATGTTGGTTATGATATTGACCCTGTATGTGAGTTTCCTTACCAGTATAATAACAAAGCCGAGTTTATACTCAACAGTGTTGAAGACATTAAGGGTGTTGATTTAGTCAAGCATTTTCCAGAAGACCATATTAAAGTTATCGCCGGATGCGCTCCATGCCAACCATTTTCTAATTATTCAAGACGCTACAATGATCGCGCCAGCGGAACGGAGTTCTATCGCTCCTCAAAATGGAAACTTCTTGATGATTTTGCTCGCCTTGTCAAGGAATGTATACCAGATGTTGTGACTATGGAAAATGTGCCGCAGTTACAACAATACCAAGTTTTTGAGAAATTTATTACTAAGCTGAAAAGGTTAAACTATTTTATCACATTCTATGAGGTTAACTGCCAAGACTACGGTGTGCCTCAAACTCGTAGACGGTTAGTATTTTTTGCCTCCAAGTTTGGCGAGATAGCTCTAATTCCCCCAACTCACGATCGCCATAATTATGAAACTGTAAGAAAGACTATTTATCATCTAGAATCTCTGAACACTGGTCAATCATCCAAAACTGACCCACTCCATCAATGCAGTAAACTTTCAGCGCTCAATCTTCGCCGTATCCGCGCTTCTAAACCAGGTGGAACTTGGCGAGATTGGCCAGAAGATTTGATTGCTAAATGTCATACTAAGAAGAGTGGTAAGACATATTCATCAGTTTACGGTAGGATGGAGTGGGATCGTCCAGGTCCAACTATAACTACTCAGTGTTTTGGTTTTGGCAACGGTCGATTTGGACATCCCAAACAAGACAGGGCAATATCTCTGAGGGAAGCGGCATTATTGCAAACTTTTCCTAAAAAATACCAATTTTTTCCTCCTAATGAATCATTTGCTTTTACCAAAATAGGGCGTTTGATTGGAAATGCTGTTCCTGTCAAGTTAGGTCAGGTGGTGGGCAAAAGTATTCTTAAGCATATTCAGGAAAAAATTTAGGGAGTATTTATTGAGTCTAAATACTGCCGATCATCTATATATATATTTCAATATTTTTCATAGTTTGCTTCAAATACTTTACTACTTTATTTTGAATTTTTATCAGTCCGTCAGCACTTTTCTCCTTTCCTACCCAAGCCAAATATTTTCTGCCATGAGATAAATCATTTCTGTTAGTCTTGACTTTTAATAAATTCCTAGCAAAGAAATAAATTAAGGAGTGCCCGTAGATGAGTCTAAATATTCTTGCTTAGTTAAATATGTTTCAATATTTTCGAGGATTTGCCTCAAATACTTGACTACTTTATCTTTGATTTTTATTAGTTCGTCAGCAGTTTTATCTTTTCCTACCCAGGCAAAAGATTTAATTCCATTTGACTTTTAATAAATTCCTAGCAAAGAAATAAATTAAGGAGTGCCCGTAGATGAGTCTAAATATTCTTGCTTAGTTAAATATGTTTCAATATTTTCGAGAATTTGCCTCAAATACTTGA
>JBARXI010000542.1:0-4945 GCA_049647275.1 Microcoleaceae cyanobacterium | reverse complement strand
CTCCTACTGGTCCATAACCAACGATAATAACGTCAAAGGTCAATTCATCCATAAATTTCGTTATTTTTATACATAAATGTCTGGGATATTTATTTTGGATACTGGAATAATGTTTTTGTGTGCTTAGTATTATTTAGACATAAATTGCAGTTTATTTTTAGCTATATTTTAAAACTTAATTCGAGAATTTATAAGCAAATTTATCAATTATAAAATCTTCTTTTTCTCTGACTAAATTTTCGAGTCCGGAGGTGTAGTAGCTCATATAATTTTTATGAATACTAACATTTTCTTTGACTGCACCCTGAATAAATTCTTGCTTTGACTGGTTAATTTCTATTCCCACCTGCTGCAAAAAAGTAATCAAGTCTTGTCTGAGAGTTTCCATTCTAGCAAAGTAAACATTATTATTTTTAATTCCATAAATATGCTTGAATAAAAATGTGTAGAATCCTTCCCCTGTATCCCGGATTTTTTCTAAGTCGTCTTTAGTGACATTCATACCTCTAAATCCATCTTTTTGAACCGGTGTAAACTTTCCTCTTCTGCCCAATTCAAGGGGCATTAATTCGAGAACTTCATTTAATTTACCCGCTGGATTACCTAGATTTAAAAAGTTAGTTGTTGTTTGAAAAAAATCAAGTCTACCTTCGTTACTAAGAACATCAAATAAAATATCAATGCCGTTACGTGGGTCTATACCTCTATCAACTAATAATTGATATTCCGTCTCAGAAAGATTTCCTTTTTCAGCTTCAAATTTAGCCACTAAAGACTTTTGAAAAGCATAGTAAGAAACATAAAAATCCCAAGGATTACGCACTACTCCCAATACTGGTAGGTTTTGGTACTCTGAGGGAATCATCGTGATGGGATAATGATAGCCAATTTGTCGTGCCTGGGGAAACAGCTCTAGGATAATTTTTCCGACAAAAGTACCACCAGATTTATGGAGATGAACAAAAACAAACTTATCTGTGATGATCATGTTTATAGCAACGAGCACTCGTATGTTTACAGATTGATCGTGACGAATAATAATCGCGAAAACTATAGATATAATATCAAGTCCGGATAATTAGTTATTGAAAAACTTCTGCCTTCTAACTTTACTCCTTCCCTTCTGCCTTCTGCCTTCTGCCCTCTGCCTTCTGAGCACAGATATGATAAGTATTTAACCGGATTCTATATAACAGGGTTTTTCACTCCCTAACACCTAACACCTAACACCTAACACCTAACACCTGCGCAAAGCGCTATAGTTCCAAATTAGGAGACTTGGGCAAATTCAGCCTATGCCATCCTTGAAGACAAGGGTCGTTTCTGGTAATTCTTGAAAAGTTCTAGGTAATTGCCATACCATAGTTACCATCCTGACGAGCATGAATGCTGATAGTGCCGACCACAAAATATGGTTGCTGTGAAAATGCCAAGATGCAATAGCTAGAGGGGCAAATCCGATCGCAAGACCTAACAAGGAAACATTACGGATAGTATAACCTTCCGCTAAACCGAGGAAATATCCCTCTAACATAAAAGAAAGTGACCCAAATCCCAGAACAAGCAATAACCAAGGAACATAAATATACATTTGTTCAATAATTTCCTTGTGGTCAGTTAGGAGGCCAAATATACTCTGTGGGAATAAGTAACTTACCACGGCGAAGGATAACCCGATCGGGAGAGTGGTTGCTCCACCCAACCAAAGTATTGGTTTTAACTGGTCTTTCTTTCCCTGTCCTTCTAAGTTACCTGTCAGAGCTTCTATAGCAAAGCCAATGCCATTAGTTAAATGCATCGCGAGCAAAATAATTTGTAGCAACAAGGCATTTTCGGCGAGGAAAACTGTTCCCATGGTTGAGCTGAAATTGGTAAACAGGGAAAAGGTAGAAATCAGGATCAAATTTTTGACCCAAATATCACCATTGAGAGCAAAAGTTGCTTTGAATGCGGACTTATTCCAAATCTTTTGGGCGACGGCTCTTACTTCCTGAAATTGGACTTCGCCACAGATAAGAATGAACCCTGTTAAGATCATAAGATATGAATTAATGGTTGCTGCTAGTCCAGCTCCCATACTGCCCAATCCCAACTGAACCACCAGCAAATAGTTGAACAGTATATCAGCTCCAGTTCCCACTACAATGATTAGCCACACTTTACCATTCTTTTCCCGCCCCAAAAACCAACCCATCAAGACAAATCTCACCATAACCGCTGGGGCTGCCCAAATGCGAGCATTAAAATAGTCGTAACCTGCTGCTTTGACCTCTGGAGTGGCATTTAGTAGGGCAAAACCCACTTCTCGCAAAGGATACTGTAAAACTAAGATGGCCAAACCAATAGCCAAGGCAATTAAGCCGTTTCGTAATCCTTGCAATAGTACAGCTTCTCGATCTCCTCGTCCTTCTGCTTGGGCTGTCAAGCCTGTTGTACCCCCCCGTAAAAACTCCATAGCACGGTAAAGATAATCAAACAAAATTGTAGCTAAAGCAACTCCAGCGAGTTGGCTAATATCACTCAGATGACCAAGGAATGCAAGAGAAATTATACCGACAAGGGGCACCATGATATAGGAGGCCATATTGACGAAGGCTAGTCGCAAAAAGCGAAATAGTAATGTATCTTTTTGGAAGTTATTCAACATTATTAAGTTATCCAACAAAATTAAGTGTCATATCCACGAGTAGTTCAATAATTAATAATTACCTCTCCTTGAAAAGAAGAGGATTTACTCAGCAGAATCAAAGATTACGCCGTGGGCTTCTCAACCTCGGATTAAGAAATGAGAATTTTCCGATCTACACAAGTTTACTTGGCTAATGTTGTTATCATCTGAACCTCAAAAAAAAGTTCTGAAATTTATTTAATTTTTATTCCTAAGTCTGGAGAATGTTATCGATCGAAAATACCATTAGTAATCCAGTCGGCGCATTCTGGTTCTACTCTCTCAGATAACATTTTTTCATAGTTTTAAAGTTGTACGTTACTTAACAAGTTTTGCCAACGACCATTATTACCTTGATTAATAAAAGTTTGAGGGTTAAATCTTCCTATAGGTTCAAATTTTTGCCAATTGTTTTTCATATATTCTAAAGAAGAGCGATGCAAAATTTTATGCCGTAAATTTTCATCTAATTCTATTTCTAAGAAACTAGCAATTCTTCCAACTTCTTTATTTTTCTCATTAATTAAATTACTATAGTGAACAAAAAGTATATTAGGTAAATTTATAACTTGCCACCAACTATTAATATGTTCCCAAAAAGACCACCCTGGTTCTCCTGTTTCTATCCATCGATCCCAGAAGTCAGAAAAATGATCGGGAACTTGAACTTCTGGAGTTTTAGTTTCCCAAATACGATTGCGGTAATGATTGTATAGAGATAATCCTATATCCCTTGGGTCTCTAGTTAAATAGATATATTTTACTTGGGGATTATTTGGGGATTATAAGGTAATGCCGTAAAAGGTAAATGAGTCTTAAGAATTCTTGGATTAGATAAATTTTTGATTAGTTCTAGTCGATCGAATTTATCTAAAGATAGTTTTTTTTCTACCCAAGGACTCAAGTGATGGAGAGAAATAAAGTCATCGTGACCATTAATTAGTAAATTAACAATTTGTTGAGTTAGAGTCGTGCCTGACTTATAACAGGAACAGATAATTATATCTGTAGGGCGCAGTTCGACTTGCTGCCAAATAGTTGAATCCCTTAGTCTGTCACATATAATCATATAATCATTTAAAATAAAGGGAAACATCTTTTTAAACCTAAATTCTCTACCAAGACAAACTCAAGTTTTAGTAAAAAATCTAGGCTTGCGTGCTGTAGAATTTGTTTAAACTTTTTCTAATTTCTCTATCTAATACTTATTCCTCCTGGATGTACTGCCCAAATCTAGAGAAACTAAGGGTTAAGTTAGTTTAGGAAAATTTAGTATTAGGTAGTTGGGCGTAATTAAACGTAACTATGTCATTGCGAGTGGAACGGAGTGGAAAGAAGCAATCTCAATTGTTTCGGGGATTTGAAAGTAGTTTCCATTTTACCAATTATTTATGCTTACCTGCTTACCATTAGTTATCCAGTCAGCGCACGCTGGTTCTACTCTTTCAGACAACATTTTTTCATAGCTCTGAAGTTGTCTGTCGCTTAATAAGTTTTGCCAACGTCCATTTGTTCCTTTGTTGACTAAAAAACCCGATTGAGGTGAGCTTTTTTCTTCAAATTTTGGCCAATTTTCTCTCATGTATTTTAAAGAAGAATATTGCAGAATCATCTTTAATTTAGAATCATCTATTTCTAGTTCGAGAAACTTGGCAATCTTTTTGATTTCTTCAGGTTTATGATTAATTAAATTAGCGTAGCGAACGAGCATGACATTGGGAAGATATCTTACTTGCCACCAACTATTGAGATTTTCCCAGTAAGACCACCAAGGTTCTCCAGTATCGATCCATTTATCCCAAAAATCTGGAAATTCAACCTCATCTTTACAATCATCATAGACTAGTTTAAATTGATTAAATTTCTGAATTTGGTTGTAAAGAGATATGCCAATATCTCTAGGATCTCTTCCTAAATATATGTACTTCCAATTTGAATAATATGGTAAAGCATCAAATGGCAGATGGGTTTTTAAAACTCTTGGTTCTGATAGTTGTTCTATATGTTCTATGTCAACCTTATCTACTAACTTTTCTACCCAAGGACTTACATCATGGATAGATTTGAAATTATCGTGCCCATTAATCAGTAAATTAACAATTTGTTGAGTTAACGTTGTCCCTGATTTTTGACAAGAAGCAATGACAATATCGTTGTCGCGAGGTTTAATTCGATTCCAAATACTAGAGTCTCTAATTTTATCTTTAACAACTAATCTTGGCTCTGTTTTAGACATATCCCTAGGCAAAAATTTTCTAAATGTAATCCCTTCAACTC
>JBARXI010000541.1:0-64803 GCA_049647275.1 Microcoleaceae cyanobacterium | reverse complement strand
TTAGAGCAGCGTTCAACGGCCCGGAGGATAATCTGATTGTTACTAAAGGAGGAAGCTAAGTTGTAGGCGAATTCAATTGCCCATTCTCCATGTTTGCCTTTGAGCAGGGGCAGCCACAAATCTGGTGTTTCGGGAACTCCCATGTCTGCTAAGAGGTCGGCAATATATCGAGCATTTTTAATGTCATGTTCTTTCAGCCCGGTCGCAATTCTACGTTTGAGGGCGCGAGTTTCCGTTGAGGCTATTGAGGGTCGCCTGTCGAGTGCGTGAGCGATTAGCTCAAACAGACTGTCTTCTTCTTTTGCACTGAGGCTTTGATATAAATGGGGCATTTCATGGAGGACTTCTTTCAAAGCTTTAGCGGTATTGTTGGCCGAGGCTTGAATTGCACCGAGGGGGTTATTGATTTCATGGGCTATTCCTGCTATTAGTTGTCCTAATGTAGCCATTTTTTCTCGTTGAATTAATTGCTCTTGGGTTTCTTGGAGATTGATTAAGGCAACTTCTAACTCCTGATTTTTATTTAATAGTCTTTTACTAAATAAGTAGGATAAAGTACCAATCCCAACGGCTGCCATAATTAAAGTAAAGGTCGTTCCAATATCGGCAAGTTTTCGGGTCTGCTGATACTGCTGTACATAGCCTTGTTCTAAAGTTTGAATTTCATCGTATAGCTCATCATAAATTTCATCAATTTTATTGGCATTAATCTCTATTGCTTCTTGGAATTTTTTCTGTTCAATTAGCTTCAGGGAATTTTCCATTTCAGTTTGATAAGTGGTATATAAATCCCAGAGCTTTTTCAGATATTCCTGCTCTTCAAATTCTTGAATTCCTTGAAGAATAGCATCAGTATCTTCTTTGTTTTCAGCAAGTTCTTCAGTTAAATTTTGATCGATTTCACCTTTAGTAATACCCTCCCATTCTAGAGAATTAAGTCGGCTGAGTTGCTCTTTTAATTTAGTCAAGAGTAGTCTGGCGTTGCTACTTCGTTCTGTTATATGATTAAGTTGATAAATCGTAGTAGCAGAGGCGATCGCAACTATCATTGCCGTTCCAAATATGAATACTGTTGAAGATTTAGACTTGAGTTTGGATAAAGAGGAAATCTTTGTAAAATTAAACATATAGCAATCCTATTTTATTTGTGTATAAAAATCTTACCGCTTTTAGGGAACAGGGAACACCGGAAGTGGGAACAGGGAACAGGCGGGAGTTTCAATCTTTTTATCTACTTTTTGATTTGTCACAACCTATTTAGGATTGCTATAGCCATCTTTCAATAATTGATAATTGATAATGAATAATTGATAATTACCTCTCCCTAAAAGGAAGAGGATTGAATAAAAGGAAATAGTATTAATGGATAATGGATAATGAAAGAATTCTCTAACTCTCTAACTCTTTAATTATCAATTATCAATTGTCAATTATCCATTGGTAAACGGAGGCTTTAAACCACAATTTTTCGGTAAAGGGTTCAGGAGTCAGGGTTAACAGGCAACTCTATACAGAATATAGTATACCCTGGTTCACTGTCCACTCTCATATTTCCCTGATGTTTATCAATAATTTTCTGACAAATATGGAGTCCTAAACCACTCCCCTCACCTGCTGACTTGGTGGTAAAAAAAGCATCAAATATTTTGGGCTGCACTTCTGTTGGAATTCCGGCACCTGTGTCCTGAATACTCACCTGAATGCTATTTTCCTGTTGATGGGTGGCAACTGTGAGTGTTCCTCCAGATTCCATGGCTTGAATTGCATTGTGAATTAGATTTGTCCACACTTGAATTAGTTCGTCGGCATATCCCCAAATCTCTGGAATCTCTGAGTAGTCTCTAACTACATCAATATTTTGTTTGAGTTGATTATGATAAATTTCTAGTACAGTTTCTAGCCCGTTGACGATTTGTACCAACTGCCTTTTTCCCGTAGGCTGAAAACGAGCATAGCTTTTGAGAGCAAATATTGTTTTAGAGCAGCGTTCAACGGCCCGGAGGATAATCTGATTGTTACTAAAGGAGGAAGCTAAGTTGTAGGCAAATTCCATCGCCCATTCTCCATGTTCGCTTTTGAGCAGGGGCAGCCACAAATCTGGTGTTTCGGGAACTCCCATGTCTGCTAAGAGGTCTGCTATATATCGAGCATTTTCAATTTCATGTTCTTGCAGTTGAGTCGCTATTCTACGCTTGAGGGCGCGAGTTTCTTTAGAAGCAATTGACGGTCGCTTGTCTAGTGCACCAGCGATCAGCTCAAACAGATGCTCTTTTTGTTGATTACTGAGACGTTCATGTAAATGGGGCAGTTGATTGAGGACTTCTTTCAAAGCTTTATCGGTATTGTTTGCCGAGGCTTGAATTGCGCCGAGGGGGTTATTGATTTCATGGGCTATTCCTGCTATTAGTTGTCCTAAAGCTGCCATTTTTTCTCTTTGAATTAATTGCTCTTGGGTCTGGTGTAATTGTTGGAGGGTACTACTGAGTTCCTGCATTTTTTTATGCAGTTGCCGATCGCGATTATTAAGCTGCGTTGCCATTCTATTGAATTCCTCGGCTAATACCCCAACTTCATCTTCTGTATCAACCGGAATTAGAGTCGCCAAGTTGCCATGAGCTAATTGTTTGGTTGCTTGAGTTAGGTCTTGAATGCGACGGCTCAACCTTTGTGTTATACGGAATCCTGCAATGATTACTCCAGCAAATAGAAGACCTCCTAGTAAACCAAAACATTCGACAAGAAACCACAACTGTTGCTGCGCTTTTTCTGTTTCTTGGGCAGATTTAAGTACAGCAATTTTGAGTGTCTCGCGATCGAGACTAGGAACTTCAACTGTTTTAATCAGGTAAGTTTTACCTGCTATTTCTATTCGGGTAGGTGGCGTATTAGGTGGGGGAAATTTCCATAGTTGATAGGAATCTAGGGAGAGGGTAGAGGCAGTTACTCGATCGCCCCGGTAGGCAATCATAACCATGGATGTCAATCCCCGAATTTGCTGGAGGAGGGTATCGTCAATGGCAACTGCCGTAATTAAGGTGCCGAGGATTTTTTCAGAAGATTTGATTGAGATGAAACTAGCTAGGGTAGGTGGAGCTGAGTTTTCTGCCAGAAGAATGCCTGATACTTCCATTCCGGTTTTACTTATAGAGGCGATTGTGTCATCCTGAAACTTAACTTCATCTAAGGAGCGCTGCTGGGAAGAAATTAGGGACTGATTATTTGTATCAACGATTCTAATCAAATCTAATTCTAAAGCCGATTGGAACGGTAATATTGTGCGAAGTAATAAGGCTCGATCGCCTGTAGCTACCGCTTGAATCACACTATCTTCTTCACTAATCCAACGGGTCTTCAAACCAAGCAATCTTTGCTTTTGCTGCAAATCTTGTTGGAGCAAGATAGCCAGGTCTTCTGTCTCGTGACGGATCGTCTGCTCTAAGCTATTTTTAGCATAATAACCAAATGCTAATGTTCCAGCCGTCCACAGAGTCAGGAAGACAATCAAGATTGGAGACAATAGCTTGACTGAAACGGGCAGCTTTCCATAATTATTATAGATTCTCATTTTTCTTCCGCGTACTCCACCATAGAAATGGTATTAAATAAAACTTGATCTTCACAATTATCTTTATTCATGCTTTCTATCAAAAAGTTTTTTTGGAAAAAATCATTACTCCCCACTTTCCCGGTGCTCCCCGTCTCTCTATACCATTACTATGTACCACCGCCTCTTTCGGGTTCTGTTGCTTGGGTAATAGGAGCAAAGCCAGATTGTTCTAAAGCACTAGCTCCGGGCTGGCTCAAAATATAATTCACGAATGCTTGAGTAGCTTCTGAAGCATTTTTACTCCAGAGAATTCCAATTGTGCGTGCCATTGGGTACTTACCTGTCTTCAAGTTTTCTGGTGTGGCTGCAACTCCATTTAGCTGGAGACGGTTTACAGCTAAGTTGTGAGAAATAGCGTAAGCTAAGGAAAAAGCACCAATACTGTTAGGGGTGCTTTCCAGGGTTTGGATTAGTTCGCCTTCCTTACGAAGCACAATGCCGTTTGGGGAACTTGGTAAATCTTGACCGAGATAATGTTCCCGCAGAAGCTGTTTGGCAGATTCATCTTCTGGGCGATCGAGCAATAGAATCTCAGTATCAGGTCCTCCCAATTGCTTCCAATTATTAACACTACCACTGTAAATAGCTTTAATTTCTTCAGTAGTGAGGTCTGTTACTCCTGTTACGCTAGGATGGGTGGCCACCACTATGGCATCTTTAGCGACTTCATGGAAGTTTAAGACTTCATCGTTTTCTTCCGGTTTTAAGCCTCTGGAAACTGCTCCTATATCGATCAGTCCTTGTTTGACTCCTGCAATTGCATTTTCGGACTGGCCTGGTTCTAATAAGGTAATTTGTCCAGTTTTGGAGGTCGATTCGTAAGCAGTCTTCAGGGTTTGCAGAAAATCAACTGTACTGCTTGAACCTCCGGCTTTTACGATGGAGTCTTCAGTATTATTTGTTACTGTTGTCGGAGTTGGAGTTGGAGATGTGGTAGTTTGAGTCGAACAACTAGATATTCCCACAAGCGCGATCGCTCCCAGCATAAAAATAACCAAACTATGTCTAAAATTCTGTTGCATAAACATAAATTAAGATAGATAAACAAAATTATTTGTATATTTATGATTTATTATAACAAAGGTGTTATTCAATAATTGATAATTGATAATGGATAATTGATAATTACCTCTCTTTAAAAGGAATAGGATTGAATAAAAGGAAAATTTTTTCTCTCTTGGTGCGCGTTCCCTTGCGACTGGCGTCGTCGCGGGGTCGCACCGCTCTCTTGGTCGATTGGATATGGCGTTCCCTTCGGGACCGGAGAGAACGGAGACCTCGCCATCCCATCCTACGGAATGCTGCGCAAACGACCGCTTGTTTCTCCACGGCGAGTGAGAGGCTTTAAACCTTAATTATTCGGTAATATCTTTTGTAAGCATTCAGCCGTCAGCTAGCCTCTTCGAGGAACTACGTTAACAGCTATTAGCCATTAGAAATTGTCAGAAAAGAGGGAAAAAGGAAAGGGGATAAATCATTCATAATTTCTGGATAATAATTGATTCTATTTGGGATTTTGGAGATGTCTATTAGTGGGCTAGGTGAAGTTTCACTTTTACATTTAATCAAATTGAAGCAGTCCAAATATCTGTTTAAAAATCTACTCTTATTCAGACAAATGCTGACTTCATTTATTTTTTAAACCCTGCCCGTTCGGGGGGGTGTTAAAAGGCTGAGAGCTGACTGCGAGCTACCTGAATGCTTACTATCTTTTTACTTCTAAGTTAACTATAGATTTGAAATTAAGCTGTTAAATGGTTGACTTTGTTGCATATTTGTGAGATAAATTAGTTGGTAAAACCATTGAAAATTTGTTCTCGACTGGGCAAAATTCTCCCATAACTTAGCAACGCCGACAAATCTAAAGCAGCACAAAATTTTTCACTCTTTCATCTGTGTATCTGTATTTTTACCAACTAAAATTATGGAAGAAATTAACAACCAGATTCTCAATATGGTGGCAGATTTTTTTGGCATTTTTGGTCAAAAAGAAACTTTCACTCAAGTACTAGCAATAAATCGAGAAAAAGTTTACAACGATTTCTTAAAAGCTGAGGCTGGTTTCAACAGTTATAAGCTAGCTATTCTGGATAAAGGTATTAAAAATTCTCTCTATCAAAACCAGCTAGAAAATTATCCAGAATATTTGACTATCTTGCCTAGTTTAGCAATCCCCGGAGCCAAAGCTTTCCCCAATGTTGGCGAATTTCCTGATATTGATGAACAGGCTCTGAGTTTTATTCATCCTGATATTAAAGAAGCTTGTATTTGTCTTGCTGGTACTGCTGGCGGACCGTTTAAATCTGCTTGGTTAGGGAGAAATGCTCTTGATAAATGTCAATATTGGAGTTCTACTAAAATTATCGCAATTTTAAATGTTATTTGTTCTATTAATGGCGATATTAATACTTGCCGAATTCGAGGAGATGGGAAAAGTTTAGATTTTAATGAAGTGTTGGAGGATGTTTTTACCTATGGAGAGAAAGTTGGTAGTTCTAATGCTTTAGCTGCAATGTTTAAATGCTTTCAAACTTATGTGGGTTTAGAATCATGGCTGAAGGAAATTACAGGCAATAATCATACGGAATTTCAAGGTTTGTATGGTGAAGAACCCTTGATCATGTCTCCCGAAATTTTACAAGATAATCGGGTTTTATTAAGCACAGTATCGGAAAGTAAACAGCGAGCTGAACAACCTGGAGAAAATACTGTCGCTACTTATGATTTAACTAGAATTATGTCAATGGTTGGTTACTATTATCATTTGCCAGAATCAGCAAAACTGCCTGGAATGTCTTGGGGAAATTTGAAACCTTTTATTCGTAATGCGGGTAAAGATACTGCCCGTTATGTTGATTTAGCTCTGGAAAAATTGGGGATTCAAAATAGTATTAAATCTCCTGTTATTTTATCTAAATTAGGTTTTGGATATAGCAGCAGTCGGAAGCGATCGGAACTTACTTATACTTGTTTTACTCAATTTGAATATCAGGAAAAAGTTAGGTCTATAGCTATGACTTTGCGGGGTGCAAGAGCGTTGGGAGATTTTGATAAAGAGGCTGTAGAAATTGATGCTCGGATGGCAGCCGAAGTAACGGAAATTCTCCGGCGTTTAGTAACTGATGAATTGGGATAGTTTTAATTGATTTATCGAGAAAGATTGCGCTAAATTCCTGTTTTTAAGTCTACAAGTTTAATTATTACACTGCTCTAAAGTGGGTGGCAACGGACTCTACTAGACTGACACAAAAATGTAGTTCATTATTGTATGGTGCGCCATTACGGCTAAAATTTAGACTATCAAAGGTATTTAACAATCCGTCGCACCGGCACCATTTTAGACGTGTCGGTCCACTACTAGACTGACACGCCTAAAAATCTAGGGTAAAGATAGAACGACGATATTGAGCGTGGGGAGTTGGGGAAGTGTGGGAAGTGTGGGGAGTTTGGGGAAGTGTGGGAAGTGTGGGAAGTGTGGGGAAATGTGGGGAGTTGGGGAAGTGTGGAGAGTTTGGGAAATGTGGGGAGTGTGGGAGTGTGGAGAGTTTGGGGAGTGTGGAGAGTTTGGGGAGATGAAGACACCTAGAAACAAAAATAAGAGTGCACACTTTTAGGTGTACCACTCCACTAGAATCTCATTTATACCGAAACTATCCATGACTTTGACACTAAAGCAAAAGGACAGAATATTTTTGTCACAGCCCCAAGCAGTAGTCTAATCTAAAGCTATCGCTATATAACTATAGAATAGCTATGACAAACATACCTCCGAACCCACCGTCAACTTCCAGGCCAGTGGAACGTGACGAGTGGATTGCAATATTCGTCACCTTCGCGACTCTCGGCAGCATCTTTTTCTGGGGAATGAGTAAAACAGACAATGGGTTTAACCTGCTGTCTCGGCCCATGTTACTCGCACCCACATCTGAAACTACTGGTAGTCCAGATGCCGCTGTAGGGGAGTCAATTTTAAGCTTAGGTACATCCCCTCTCAAAGCCAACTCTGGCGAATCAGGATTAAATGTCGATGGAGTATTCCCCAATTTCGAGCAATTAGGAGCAAGTCTGGCCACTCTGACTCCTATTACCGAAACTGTTGAGGAGTTAGAACCCAATTTTAAGGGGTTTGGCTCTACGAAAACAGAGACTGAGGCACAACCAAAATTATCCAAGTCTCCAAAAACTAATAACCAAGAAACTACTGCACCATTTGGCAAAGTCATTACCGGATTAGCCATTGGGGAAGTATTGTCAGAATCTCCAGTTACTACTGCTACTCCACTGGAAACGGTAAAATCTCCCATCACAGCAACTGAGGCTATACCGATGGCTCCTGTTATTGCTGGCCTCACAGGAAGTTCACCGGAAACGGCACAATCTCCAGAGTCGGAAATTCCAGCAATGGCTGAGTCACCGGAGCCTACCACACCGGAAACGGCACAATCTCCAGAGTCGGAAATTCCAGCAATGGCTGAGTCACCGGAGCCTACTACACCGGAAACGGCACAATCTCCAGAGTCGGAAATTCCAGCAACGGCTGAGTCACCGGAGCCTACTACACCGGAAACGGCACAATCTCCAGAGTCGGAAATTCCAGCAACGGCTGAGTCACCTGCAGAAACTCCGTTAGTGGGTGCAGCAGCGCCATCGCCGGAAACATTCCCTCCAGGCACGATTAAATTTTCTGATATTCCTGATGGTTTTTGGGCAAGTGGTTTTATTCAACCTCTGGCACAACGGAATGTTGTTGCGCTGGTTGAAAATGAGAAATTTGAGCCGGATAAACCGATAACGCGAGCTGAATTTGCTACTCAAATTCCTAAAGTATTTGAGGATGAATCAACAGAAAAAGCTGTTAATTATGAGGATGTAGAATCTGATTCAGCAGCTCAACCAGAAATTCAAACTGCCACTAAATATGGCTTTTTAAGTGGATATCCAGGAAATATCTTTCGCCCCGAACAACAAATGCCTCGATTGCAGGTATTAGTTGCTTTGGCTAGTGGGTTAAATTTGAAAGCTCCGTCAAATCCCGATGAGGTTTTAAGTGTTTATCAAGACAAGGATAAAATACCTGATTGGGCGAAGAAACAAATAGCGGCTGCCACTGTTGCTGGTTTGGTGGTGAATCACCCAGATGTGAGCATTTTAAATCCAGATAAACCTGCTACTCGTGCTGAAGTTGCAGCTATGTTTTATCAGGCTTTAGTTGAATTAAAAAAGGTAGACCGGGTTTCTTCTGAATATATTGTTAACCCGCAAAACCAGAATTAAGAGCCTTTTTTTTTATAGGTTTTTACCTAGATTATTAATGTTTAGAAACCCGGTTTATCTGATAAATCGGGTTTCTAATTTGGGAGAATATTTGATAATACCAAATCAGGTTATCAGAGAGTTTTTGTAAAATAAATATTAAATCACCTAGTGGACTGACACATATTCAATGGTGCCCTGCGACGGATTGTTAAATGCCACGGATAGTCTAAATTTTAGCCGTCTAACACACCCTACAAGTTGTGCCCTGCGACGGATTATTAAATACCTTTGATAGTCTACATTTTAGCCGTCACACCCTACAAGTTGTGCACAAAATTAGCTGTGTCACTCTAGTAGGGTGCGAAGCGTATTACGTAACGCACCATCCCACAGCACGCGGTGCGTGAGGTGTAAAATCGACAATTATTCCAGAAATTGTAAGGGTGTCGTCACACACCCTACTTAATCTTTTGTTTACAAACTTTCCATCCAAATTTATTGTTATAATCAAAGAATGTATTGCTATACCAACTTTCTTATTTTTGAACTTAACACCTAAAACCTATTATCTAGAACTTTCTTCAATGAAGGTTGTTTGTACCAACAACTTCTCGTATCCGATATATTGGGCGTGCTTGAGATTCATGGTAAGTTCGCATTAGTAACTCTGCCAATAAACCAAAACTAAATAATTGCAATCCTGCTAATAAAAGAACAACAACTAAGATGAGCAGAGGACGGTCATCGAGACTTTCACCAAAGCCAAACTTGAGAATTGTTAAATATAGTCCAAAAACTAATCCCAAACCTCCCGAAACTAAACCTAACATTCCAAAAACGTGCATCGGTCTAGTCAGGAATTTTTGCATAAAAAATACTGTTAATAAATCCATCAAAACTCGGAAAGTCCGTCCCAAACCATACTTACTTTTACCATGAATACGGGGATGGTGCTCCACTTCCATTTCAGTAATTCTTCCTCCTTCAATAAAAGCCAAAGCTGGTAAAAACCGATGTAATTCTCCATAAAGATTCAGATCAGCAAGCAGCTCCGAGCGGTAAGCTTTTAGGGAACAACCATAATCATGTAAATTTACTCCTGTTACTTTACCAATTACCCAGTTAGCAACCTTAGAAAAAAATACTCTGACAAACGGATCGTTATCAAACCTATTTTTTCGCCATCCACCAACTAAATCATAGCCTTCTTCTAGCTTTAATAATAATCGTGGAATATCTGCCGGGTCATTTTGTAAATCTGCATCGATACTCACAACTACTTTACCAAGGGCATTCTTAAATCCTGCGGCCATGGCTGCTGTTTGTCCATAATTTCGGCGGAGAATTACCGCTTTTAAATCTGTACGTTTTTGAGCTAATTTGGTTAGTAGTTCAGTCGAACCATCTTTGGAACCATCGTCCACACAGATTATTTCATAGGTGATATTATTTGGTATTAAAGTAGCATAAATCTTTTCAATTAGTTTTGGGATACTTTCAACTTCATTATAAATTGGCGTAACAATAGATAAATCTGGTTGAGTGGGAGAAATTTCCGGCAACCCCGTTTCTTTTGTTGATAAGTGGTTACTCATTTTTATCATCCTCTTTTTTTATAAAATGTAGTAACATTTTAGCATTATCAGGTCTCTAAACTTAGAGTTTATTAATCTTAATGGTCATTTATTACTTACATTTCATCTCATTATTTGACAGGGCTTAGGCCAAAATCTTAATTACACGCTATTTATAGTCTAAAGTGGGTTGCAACGGACCCTACAGGTAGAGTTACGGAGTAATATCATGTCCGGTTAATAGCGTGATAAAAACTTCCTTCTTCCTTCTTCCTTCTTCTTCTTTCTTTCCTCCTGACTCCTCTGTGCTTATTTACAGCGTTTCCCGTTGTTATGAGGTACAAAATTTTAGGCTTGAGGGAACAGGGAACAGGGAACAGGGAACAGGGAACAGGGAACAGGGAACAGGGAACAGGGAACAGAAAAGAATAAAAACAACTGTACCTCTGTACCTCATAGCTTCGGAAACTGCTGTATAACTGTTCAACCGGACATGGTATAAGTCCTGACTTGATTTATTTGATGAATTAATTTCAACCTTATTGTCTTAATGGATAATTTGGATAATTTGGCTTTTTTGTTATTTGGTTGTTTTTGCAGATTAACAAAAAGTGATTTAATCATTAAGTAGGTGAGTTTAATTATCCGTCAAATAGCTATAGAGATTCCCCATGGTAAAAACTTCTTGAAAACAAGGTTCGGGCTTGATTTTAATATTTTTAGTTTTTTTGCGCAGCATGACAAACGGAAACGTTTATTTATGCCCACCTACTTAGAAAAATTCGACGAAGATGACTGGTTAATTTATTCGATAACTTTCTTTGATAAACTGCGACGACGACGATACCAAGTTGCAACTCCTACTAATATTGCTGTTCAACTTTTTTCTGATTTGCTGATTTTTATAAACTTACAATAACTGATTTAATCTTTAGACAAATCCGAGTCTGATGAGCGATCGATTTCTTCGATAATTTTCTTTGATAAACTGCGACGGCGACGATACCAAGTTGCAACTCCTACTAATATTGCTGTTAAACTTAATGCTCCGATTAAAGGTAAAATATCGCCTGTTTTTAATGCTTTTAAACCGGAACTTCCTAACATTACAAAAGGCAAAACACCAGGTACTGTTCCCAATATTGTGCCAAGCAGATAATCTTTAAAACTAACAGATGTTAAACCTGCAGCAAAATTTACTAAACCATAGGGAATTATTGGTAATAAACGAATGGCAAACATATAAAATAATCCTCCCTGACGCATTTCTGCATCCATTGCTTGCCAACGTCCTGCCAATTTTTGAGAAATCCATTCTCTGCCTATAGTTCGAGAGTAATAAAATGCTACAGTTGCTGCAATTATAGCTGCTAAACTTGTCCATAATGTCCCTATCCACGGTCCGAAAATTGCTCCTCCAGTCAGATTAAGTGCTGTGGAAGGTAACACTAAAATGGTTGCTACTATATAAATAATTATGTAAATTATTGGTGCCCAAATACCTGCTTGGTCTAGCCAAGTTTGAATTTGTTCGGGAGTTAAACCTCCTAATAAATAAGTTGCGATTCCAGTGGCAATTATACAAATAATTGTCAAGAGAAAAATTCCTGTTTTAAATTTGAACATTAAATCTCTACTCCCAATCAAAATTACTGCTATAGTATGATTTTTATAGCACTACTAAAACTGGTTATAACATTTTTTCTATTCCAATCTTTAATTAAGGCTTACCGATCTAATCTCTTAGCGGCAGCTTTGCGGAGCGCAAAAGCATTTACAGATAAAGCAAAAGTGCTTTTTGGTTGGAAAAAAGTGCTAGCTTTTCGGTCGTTCAAGCTCCAAAAGTTAGCATTTTTGGCAAGAGTTGGGCAGAAAAATCACTCTTACAATTCTTCCGACTACTTCCTAATTAATTCCCCTAACTCCTGACTCCTGTTTGCGGAGCATTCCGTAGGAAGTTCTGACTCCTACCCTCACCAAAAGACTTTTTCAGCAAACCCTAATTAGTTATTGCATGATTAACGGAGTTAGAAAAGAACGAGGATTTTATAGTGGAAATTATCTATGGTTGCTAGATGGAATGAGTTTATTGTAGAAGGTGGCGCATGAGAATAACTGTATAACCAGATTTCATTCATATTAAGGAAAAGCCGTAATGCTATAAGTGAAAAAAAGCTGGAAATTATTCACTTCTGCTAAGTATAGATAGATTAAAAAAACCGAAGTATATAACGAAAAGTAAAATTGCCTAACAACCCTTTCTAGTTAAGTCTTCCGTGTTCTCTTCTGATAACTACCATTTTTAACCTCAAGCTACTTAATATGATTTTCAAATCCATAACTTTCCCTGACTAAATAAAGAGGTCTTCTCTTTACCTCATCGTGAACCCGACCTAAATATTCACCCAAAATTCCTAGAGATACTAATTGCATTCCTCCTAAAAATAATACAGCTACCATTAATGAGGCATAACCAGGTACATCAATTCCTAATATTAAAGTGCGAATTACTAAAAAGCTAGCATAAATAAATGAAATTAAAGAGATTGATATACCAATATAACTCCAAATTTTTAAAGGTAAAGAACTAAAAGCGGTAATACCTTCAATTGCTAAATTCCAAAGCTGCCAATAATTCCATTTTGTTTGACCTTGAAAACGAGGGTGTCGGTCATATAATATTGAAGTTTGTCGATAACCTACCCAGGAAAATAAACCCTTCATAAAACGGTTATTTTCTGGTAACTTTTTGAGAGCTTCTACAACTTTTTTATCCATTAATCTAAAGTCACCAGTATTGGGTGGAATTTTTACAGGAGTCAAACGTTGAATTGTACCGTAGAAGTTGTAGGCTGTAAATTTTTTGAGCCAACTTTCTCCTTGACGCGATCGCCTAGTTGCGTAGACCACATCATATCCCTCTTGCCACTTAGCTATAAGTTCTCCAATTAATTCTGGTGGGTCTTGTAAATCTGCATCTATGGGTATAACTGCATCTCCTGTGGTATAGTCAATGCCTGCTGTTAGAGCAATTTCTTTACCAAAGTTACGAGAAAAATTTACCACTTTAATTGCGGGATTACGTTGATGATATTCTATTAATAACTTGAGAGTATTATCTTTACTACCGTCATTTACACAGACTATTTCATAAGTCATTTCTAGAGGTTCTAATACTGATATAAGCCTTTCAAATAAATAGTCAATATTTGGTTCTTCGTTGTAACAAGGAACCACTATAGAAAGTTTTAGTTGTTGTTTTTCTGGAGGCATATTAAATCATGTTCGGTTGAATACTTATAATATCTGCACCAGGAAGGCATAAGGCATAAGGGAAAGAATAAGGTGGGAAGGCAGAAGGTTTTTTATCACGCTATTAAACGGACATGATATTAAAATTAAATAGGGATATACAGTAGCACCCATAATCAACTTTATTGGGAATTAGTTATACTTAACTTTTCCTGAAATAAGAATTACTAACCGCTATATAGTATTTACATTTGAGATGTGAAATAGGATAAGTTTTAGGGTGGGCAATGCCTATAAGTGTCTTTATCTAAAGGCTTTAGCTTTATTTGGCATGGCCCACATTATGTGTTTATCGCTGCGCTCGTTTGTGCAGCATGACATTAGCGTAGCTCCTCCGCAGGAGGCACGGAAAATCAGAAATAGGAGGTCACAATTCAGAAGTTTTTGAGCGTGATAATTTTCGGTAATAATATCTCTATTTCTAGACGGAGAAATAGGGTTGAAGACCCTCGCTATAAATTTCATTTTAGCGGTGGAAAATTAGTGGTGAGTAGCAATCTCCCACTAATTTTTAACTTCTGACTTTCCTAGGTCATGCTGCGCCAACACACTTCTGATTTCTGACTTTTTGAATTATGCCGAACTAGTTAGATTTGAGATGTTAAATATGATCGGAATATTTCCGGCAAAGAAAAAATTACTGAAACAATGAGCAACTTTTCGAGATGTTTAGTCTCATTTTTTCTGTTTCTAGCAATGATATTTTCACAACTCATTTGTAAACGCCATAGCAAAATTACATCTTCCCTAAATTTTTACCTTTGTCAAGTATTCAGATTCTACAAACAATACATTTCTACTATTCCCTACTTATATAAAATGTTCAATGAATTTTCACAGGTGCTTATGTAACTTGGCATTTCTATAGTTTGGTTTTTAGCTCCATGAAAAAATCTAGAAAGCTATCTCTATAGTAAAAAATATAGATGAGCCAAGAATATAACCTAGTATAAATGAAAATTTTATTTAGTTTTTTCTACCAATTTTTTATCATACTTTTGTTTGATTTCTTTTACTAACTTTACTTCATCAGGATTATTTTTTGCCCAAACTTCTCGGTCTTGACGAATTTTTGCTAAGTGAGATTCAATTTTTTCAGAATTAATTAAAATGCCAAAATCTTCTGGAACATCTGCTTCTTTGTAAGACAGAATCCGGTTCAGGATTAAATCACCTACTTTTTTAGTATAATGAGAATTATCTGTATAATTTTCCATATCGTTATATATAGGTTCTGTTGTTATACTGTTGTATCCAGAAAAATCATATACAGGCGTAATTTTTACAACTTTACGTTTCCATTCTTCAAAAGTTGACCATTCACCTGTAGCTCGAATTGCTTCCCACTGAGTAGCGTGGGAAGGAGAAATAAATAATATTAATTTGATTTGATTTTTCTGACATAAATCTACGACTTTTTTAAATTCATCCAAGAATTGAGAAGATAGTTGATACTTAGCATTAAATTTATAATAACCTTCTATATTGCTTTCAAATCTCCACTGAGTTTTTTCTGGGTCAGGATTTCGATAAGGCATAAAACCATTTTCTCCGTAACCAATATTGTTTGGTGGATTAGTTTGGCTATCAATTATCGTTTCTTGACTGGCTAAAAGTGCATCGGAAGAAAAGGTAATATTGACAAAATCTTCTAAGGAAATATGTTGTTTTTCTAATCTTTGTTCGGAAAAACTTGGCTGGTTTTCTACAAATTTATTAAACATAAAAAAATCTAAGCCTAAAATCACTAAGTCTAATTTTTTTTGATTAGCGAGCGCGTGTTCTAAATAACGTCGTAACTCATAAGTGTTAATACCATTGAGGGATAAATTATAAGCAGGTTGTTCATTTTTAAAAGCTGGATGATTCGGGTCTAAACCTTGTTTTGTTCTGGATGAACCCATCAAAACTGTTACAGGTTTAATGCGGATAATATCAGTTGCTTTGAATAGGCGATCGCTATTATCTTTGCGAGGTTTTGAATGATTTATTCCTAAAAAATTAGGAGTGTTAAAGACATCATAAGGATCGACAACAATATTGAATACTCCTACTGCTACTACAGGGAGGAAAGCTGACAGCAAAAACAGCCAATTATATCGACGATATTTTTTCTTGTTTAACACAGATTTTTCTGGTTTTTTGGGAGGAGAAGCTTGGGGATATGTAGAACTAAGTTGATTATTTATACTCATATTTATCTCCAAATAAAAATGTACTTTAGCTAATATAAATATAGTTTTTAAGTCGGTAATCGTTCAAAATTACTATTATGATAAGGCAGAAGTAAAAAAAATTTTAGCAACTGTACTTTTCTCTATTTATATTTTTTTGCACCTTCTTATCTTATCTAATTTTTTTCTGCTAGTGAGGCATCATATTTTTGTTTAATTTCTTTTACTAACTTCACTTCATCTGGATTATTTTTTGCCCAAATTTCACGGTCTTGACGAATTTTCACTAAATGAGATTCAATATTTTCTGGATTAATTAAAACTCCAAAATCTTTTGGAACATCTTCCTCCTTGTAAGATAAAATCCTATTAAGGACTAAATTCCCGACTTTCGGACTGTAATGAGAATTCTCTGTATAATTTTTCATATTATTATGAATAGGTTCAGTTGTGATATTGTTGTATCCAGAAAAATCAAATACAGGGGTAATTTTTACAACTTCACGTTTCCATTCTTCAAAAATTGACCATTTATCTTTCCTTTTCATTGCTTCCCAGTGAGTCGCATGAGAAGGAGAAATGAATAATATTAACTTGATTTGATTTTTTTGAGATAAATCTACTATTTTTTTTAATTCATCTAAAAATTGATCGGATAGTTGATATCTGGCGTATCGATATTTGACATAGTAACTGATGAGTCTGTTAAATCTCTGCTGAGTTTTTTCTGGGTCAATATTTAAGTCAGGCATAAATCCATTTTCTCCGTAACCAAGATAATCTCGTGGAGTTTTACGACTATCAACTATTGTTTCTTTACTTGCCAACAATGCATCTAGAGACAAGGTAATATTGATAAAATCTTTTGCAGAAATACGCTGTTTTTCTAATCTATTTTCAGAAAAATTCAGTCGATTTTTATGAAATGAATTAAACGTGAAAAAATCTAAGCCGACAATAACTAGGCCTAATTCTTCCTGATTAGCGATCGCGTGTTCTAAGTAGCGTCGTAATTCATAAACATTGGGGCTATCAAGGCTTAAATTATAAGCTGGCTGATGATTTTCTAAAGCAGGATGATTTGGATCTAAAGCTCGTTTTGTTCTAGATGAACCGAGCAAAATTGTTACAGGTTTAATCCGGATAATATCAGCTGTTTTAAATAGGCGGTCGTTATTATCTTTCCGAGGTTTTGAATGATTTATTCCTAAAAAATTAGGAGTGTTAAAGACATCATAAGGATCGACAACAATATTGAATACTCCGACAGCTACTACGGGGAGGAAAGCTGACAGCAAAAACATCCAATTATATCGACGATATTTTTTCTTGTTTAAGACAGATTTTTCTGCTTTTTGGGCAGACAAAACCTGAGATTCAGTAGAACTAATTTGATGATTTATACTCATACTTATCTCGACATTTATCTAAACAATTAAAATTGGAAGTAAAGAAATTCAGAAACACGATTAAGCGACAATAATGCCACACTTGTCAAAACACCAATCCATAAAGCCCACCACCAAGTTGGTTTCAATTTTGCCAAAATTTCTTGAGTATTGGGTAGGAAAGTTACGCAAAAAGTTAAGCCCACTAAAGTCAAAATTGATATAACTTTACTACCAAAAAATTCCGGTAGATAAGTCATTTCTTTCCAAGATTGGAGTTGAAAACCAAAGTTCGTTAGTACAGATAATTTACCTTTAGCTTCTCCTGGTATAACAATGCCATTTATACCTGCCATTGTCTGTAAAATTTCTATTCCATCCTGAAAATTTTGCGCTCTAAATAATACCCAACTAGCAACTACAGCAACAAATGTAATTACCCATGCCAATATTTTCGGCATCGGAATATTTAACTTTCGCCACCAATGATTAACCGACAAATAAACACCATGTAACCCTCCCCAAATTACATAAGTCCAACCCGCACCATGCCACAATCCACCTAACAGCATCGTTGTCAAAAGATTACCGTACCGACGCATTTCTCCGCGACGACTTCCACCCAGGGGAATATATAAATAATCCCTGAGAAAGTTAGATAAAGTAATATGCCAACGTCGCCAAAAATCACTAATAGAAGTAGCTTTATAGGGAGAGTTAAAATTAATCGGCAGTTTAATATTAAACATTAACCCCAACCCTATTGCCATATCAGAGTAACCAGAAAAATCAAAATATAGTTGAAAAGTGTAACTCAAAGCTCCCACCCAAGCTTCAATAAAACTAACCTCACTAGCATTATTAAAAGTTAGTGCAACCCAAGGCGATATCGTATCAGCTATCAATACTTTCTTGCACAAACCAAGACTAAAAAGACTTAAACCCAGAGCCATATTTTTCTGGGAAAAAACAAAACTACGCAGTTGACGAAACTGGGGAATAAGTTCATCATGGCGTAAAATAGGTCCGGCGATTAATTGGGGAAAGAAAATCACAAATAGACTATAGGTTAATAAGTCATAATTAGTATCTCTTGTTTCACCGCGATAGGCATCCACTAAATAAGCTATTTGAGTAAAAGTATAAAAAGAAATAGCCAAAGGCAAAATTATTTTTCCTACAGTCAAATTTGTAGAAACTACTGAATTAACAGTATCCAAGAAAAAGTTAGCATATTTATAATAGGAAATCATTGCTAAATTAACTGCTGTACCTACTCCTAGTAAAACTTTGGCTTGTTTACTTTCTGGTTTAGCCTCAGCAATAAATTTACCCATTTGATAATTCCACAAAATTGAAATTATCAGTAAAGGCAGATAAGCAATATTCCAATAACCATAAAAAGCAAATGAACTAGCTGTTAACCAGATTTTTGCAGCTTTAATTAAACCAAACTTGGTTAAGCAAAAAAATATAATCAGAGTTAAAGGCAAAAAACCAAATATAAAAACGTAAGAGTTAAATAACATCTCTACCCCATCCTTGAATAAGTTTATCGCTCAAATTAATATTCATTTTTATCACATACTACTTAATGGCGTGTTCTGAAACGACTCAAAACTTATTTATTCTAAAACATAAACATAAGCCGTTTGTGTTTCTAAAAATAGCTGAGATTTTCTATCAACTTTTTCATTATTTACAACTTTAAACATCGGCCATAAATTATTTGAAACTGATTCTTCTAATTGGGCTGGATATATATTGCTATAGGTCTTATCAACTAGTAAATTACCATTGATCAACATTACTCTCTTTGGATGTATTACATAATTCCCTTTCTGACAATCGTAGACAACTTGAAGATTCCGACGAGTGATGTAATTGTCAATATAATTATACTGATTAATTGATTGTCTTTTTCGTCTAATTTTCGGGTCGCAAATAGTTGAATTTTCAGGTATTTTGCTTAATACTTGAGTTAATTCTGCCGTGTTCGTTAGTCTATTTGAACCATACTTACTTGATAAGAATCTATAGTCATATACTAAATTAGTTATAGCAGAAAAAATTATACAAGCTCCGATAAATACAGCAATTATCTTATTTATAGTTCGCGAATAATCTAGATAAGCCAGAGATACTACCGTAAGAATAATGGGAGCAAACAATATTAGCAACTTGTAGTAAAAAATGAAGTTTGCTTTGTCAAGATTTGAAGCAGCATATAAGTAAATTATCCATGTTGTACAAAAAATATAGTAAATATTTTTATTACCTTTAAACTTAGTAATTCCTAGATATGTCACCACAGACAGGAAGATAATTGAAATTACTAAGTAAAACTGTGATGCTCCAAAAAAGTATGTTTGCTGACCGAGTAAAAAATAAGCAGAAAATATTCTGTAAATTTTTTCCCATAAATTCATTAATAATCCAGATTCATTAAAGCTAGAATAACTAATTACTGTCTTAATGATTAATTTAGTATTTCTAAAACCACGATTAATCTCACCTATCCAATAGGGTAACAAGGTAATCACTGTTGAAAAAGCAGCTAATATAGGCAATAATATTGACTTTTGATTTTTTCTAAAGTTTTTGATTAAAAATATCAAAGAACTTATGATAAAAACCAATGGCATTACAAATAGGGTTGAGGAATGCAAGCTAATTAATATAGCTAAAGTTATTCCAGAAAAAATCCATAGCACTGCTGACAAGAAAAAAGCATCTCTAGACTCCATTTGACTTTTATACAGCAAAGTAAAAATCAGTAGAAAAAAAGGAATTGAACTAGGATTCCATTGATAATTGCTAATGAATATTTCTGCAAAAATAACACTATACCAAAAGCTAGCCAAACCACTTAGAAAAATTCTTGTTGGAGTAGGAATTTTTTCTAGGAGTTCGTATACTAAATAAATTAATAGTGGAATTGATAGAAATGAAAATAAAGCATTGGGTAAAGCTTGGAAAGCTGGGTTTGCTCCTAGAAGAGTAAAAGGAAAGAAAAGGTAATAATAAAGAGGAAGTATATGATATCCACCTATTGTACTAACTCGAGGACCTAATGTAGGTATTTCTCCCTGCCATATTTTCATAACTGCGAAAGCATCTCTAATTTGGTCAGGATCGGGGCCTATATCGAATGTTACATACTGAAAAACAGCAAATATTCTGGTGACAAATCCAATAGTTATTGCCAAAAGTATAAAAATGTATCCTATCAGTGTTATTTTATCTAGCTTTAATTTATCTTGTACAAACATTTGTTTTACCTGGAGACGGTTTAAAAAACAAAGTCTATTTCAACCAATTGTTAGTTATCCTAATATTACTAGTAGTCTGTCAAACCAATTATGAGGGATGATAAATTATCAAAACTTTTGATTGATAAGTTTTTCAATTTTGAAATACCTCGTCATTTTTATCTTGGCAGAACACTAGCATAGTTATTTATTTACTTAATTTAACTTCGAGCAGCTTAAAGTTTTAAATTTCACGGGAGTCTTTGATAGAGTAAACCTTTTTCACTTCCTCTCATTTCACTACCAGGGTCATTTCATTCTAGATTTTAGGAATGAATTTATTTAATTTCAGGCAGAGAAAGATAAATTGCCTAAAACTTGAAATAAGATGTTTTTGTAAATACATAAATAAAATGGCACATTTTAGAGTGAAACAGCCCTGTCTCACTACTACACTTATGACTTTATCCGGGGAAAGAATGAACAAACATTTACTATTTAATGTCATATCCGCTTGAATACTTATAAATAAGTGAGTGTGGAATAGGAGCAGGGAGCAGAGGAGAGAAAGAATGTAAAAAAGCATAGGGCAGGAAAAGTTTTTTCATCACACTATTAAATAGATCTGATATAACTCACTGCGTACATAAATAATAATTAGCCCGTACTTACCAAGAGAGTAAACCTTTTCGATAAATATAGTATTTATCCCTGTTAAAAATTTCCCTACAATTCAAAACTTCTGTACTTCATTTATTTAATAAATACGATAAATGACTTTACTATCTCTAGTATTATTACTTTCTGAAATAAAGGAATTTTCCTAATCTACTAATTACTCTTCTCCCAATCATTATATTTTTAATCAGTTTCCGAACAAGATTGTTGCAAATCACTTTTCTTCTCTACTGTTTGTATTTCTCCCGGTGGTACAGTTCTCTCTTCCATAAATAAAATCTCTAAACTTTCTAATTTTTTAGAACTTTCATGTTTCCTATTCCATTCACGACAAAGATACTCTGCATAATAAGGATAAAGTTTTCTGCCTATTGACCGGTTTAGATTAATAAAATAAGTCCGCCATTGCATATTACCATACAGTTTATTGCGTTGTTTCATTGTCGGCTTATCCCAATTAACCACCTCTCCTTCTTCATACAAAATATCTACTTCATCACCATTTTTCAACTTACCTTGAATAATGTGCCAGCCGTCATCTCTCGGTGGAGCAGGTGCAAAAATACTCCAACCTTGGTCTAATCTTGTAAGTTGACTAAAGATGTCTATTTTTTGAATTGTCCGACGATTAAATAATTTGTGAACTGTAGTAATTAAATCTTGTTTTTCTACTTCTCTTCTTTGATAAGTTTGTCTGACAAAACTTTTGACGTTCCAAATTAAAGTATAGGCAAGTAATAGAGCTGTAATAAGATTAAAAACCAAAGAATAATGAATTACTACCGGACGAAACTTTAATGGTTTAGTAAAAGTTCCGGCAAATTTTCTATTATTAGCAATAGTTTCATAAAACTTGGTTCCTAGAGGCATTACAAATCCTAAACCCAAGACAAAAGCTAGAGGCTTAAATATCGGAGAAAGACTAAACACATAAACCAGAGCCTCCCACTTAAAATGTCGATTTTGTTGCCAGTCTACGACCACCCAAGAATTTTTTTCCTGCATATCGGCGTAGATAGAATCATCACTTTGAGCAGTCGTTAGTGGTGTTCCTGGCAAAATTAGAAACGTCCGAAGTAAATAAACAACTTTTTTACAAAAGCCACAGTCAGCATCATAATAAATTCTCAATCCTTGCCGTTCTTTCGTCTGTATTTTCTCAGTCAAACTATCCCATATTTCTGTGGGGATAAAAGCAAACCAACTAACAATACTTAGATAAGGAAAAATTCCCAACTCAAAACACAAACCAAAACCGATATGTAACAAAATAAATGAAACAACAGCAACAGAACGGAAAAAAGTAATTCTGAAAGGAATAAAAATCAGAAAAGGTGCCAACCATTCAAACCAAAGAGCAACCCAGGTAATTAACTTTAATAAAGGCTGAGGAAAACTTAGCAAAAATTGCCCAAATGCCGTAGCATATCCATCGAAACTCAGAGCATAATAAACAGCATCTCCATCAGGCCACCACAACTCACTTTTACTTTTAAAAGCTGCCGAACCTGCATATATAAGAACCATTTGAATCATTAATGCTACAGTAGCAGCAGATACCACACGCTTCGGCAACTTTTCTGTTGATGAATTAAGGGCGCTATCTATTGAATAACTCGCCCCCAATGGTAAAAACATTGCCCAGAAAAGTAAAGCTCGTAAAACATCATCTGCCGCAAAAATTACGGTGGGATTTCTGTTATGAATAGAAATCATAAATGCCCATATAGCAATAGTTGCTAACCTGGTTCTATATCCTACTAACAAAGCTATAGTGATTAATCCGGCAAATAAGAAAATTAAACCCTGTACAAAAGTTTCACCACTTATTGAATTTATCGACCAGTAAAAAGGTTTAGAAATTTCACTAAGCAATGTACGGGGAAGCACTCCAATATCGCTGTAGTGAGCAGTTAAATCTCCCGCTCGGATAATTAAATCTGCTAAAATTACCAGCCCTAACCCAACTCTAAATAAAGCTAGCGATCGCAAATCTAAACCAAATAATTTTTCCAGTCTACCACTAACATTATTTTTCTTGTTTGACTCACTTACTGTCATTTTAATTATTTATAGTAATTTCATTTGAGTTGCGTAAAAAACATGGTCGCTTTTAGGCAACAGGCAACAGGCAACAGGTAAGAAAGTTTGCCGAACTTTTTACTGTTAGTTATTTACTAACTCTTGTTTGACATCTCATTGGAAAACGCTATAGTTATTGACTTAAGAAAAACAATTTATGAATTCGTTAACTCAACTTTTTATGACTATTTGATTTGCCAAATAAATGTTGCCACCAAAGTTGTAATCTATGACGAATAACTTTAATTTTATGAGATAGAGTAGGTAGTCTTTGAATATAAACAACTAACCTAACCAAAGCAGCTAATGAGCCAGATAAACTAATACCAAAACTAGAAATAGCTGCCGTATTTACTCCCAAAGTAATCATCTCTCCCAAGTGTAAATAACGAAACGGTCGTAAACGTTTATTATTAATAGAAGCCCATATATTTTTAGCTGCACGACTTGCTTGTTGATAAGCAACTTGTGCTGTTGCTGGTAACTGTTTACTACTAGGATTAATAACTTCTGCCATATCCCCCAGAACAAATATTTCTGGGTGGTCAACCAACTGTAAAGTTGACTCAGAAATAACTTGACCTTTAGAGTTATGAGCACAATCTAAATTTTTTACCCAATCTCTGGTTTGAGTACCCGCAGTCCATAATATTAAATCAGTAGGAATAACAGCCGTTTCTCCAGCTTGCCAAATCATAATTTTGTCAGCTTCAATAGAATTTACACTTGTCTGTAAACTTACTAAAACATTCCTTTTATCTAAAGCACGTTGAGCATTTTTCCGAGTAGCAGGAGTAAAATTTTTGAGAATTTCCTTTCCCCTTTCCATCAGACGTATTTCTCCTCGCTTACCCAAACGGTCTCCTATTTTTCCTGCCAATTCTACCCCACTCGGACCCCCACCAACAATAGTTACCCTAATTTTTTCTTGGCTAGAATTTTCTAAATTTTGCAACTTTTTCTCTAGCAGTTGAGTATCAGCTAAAGTCCGGAATGTTAAAACATTTTCTCCTCCCATTGGTAATTTGCCATTAGTACAACCAACAGCCATTACTAAATAATCGTAGGTAATATTTCCCCTATCTTGAAGCTTAATTTGGCGCGTTTTAAAATCAACATGATGAACTTTATCTTGATAAAATAGGATATTTGTATTTTTCAGTAGTTGCTGAAAAGACGGAGTAATTTCCCAAACATCCAACTCACCTGTAATTACTTCATAAAGTAAGGGAGTAAATACAATATGGTCGTGTTGGTCGATTAAAATTATTTGACAGTTTGGCTTTTTAAATCCCCAAGTATTCTGTAAGTACAAAGCTGTATAAAGACCGCCAAAACCACCACCTAAAATGCAAATTTTGGTCAGAGGATAATCTTGATTAGGAAATTTTTGTTGTCTGGTCATTTTTATTAGCAAGCGGTGGTTAATAATTTGTCAAATTTAATTTTTATATTTACCTTTACTTTTCCCAGAATTAGGATAAATACGATGGATAGTTCAAATGCTAAATAGCTTATAGCTCTTCCCCCCAAATAATTCTATACTTTTGCAACTATTCAATGATTAAGTAATATCATTTCTGGATAATTGGCGATAAAAAAACTTTATTTTCTTCTTCCCTCCCTTGTTATTTATTCAAGCCGTGTCCTTAAAGACAAAGACTATGTTTTCTATTCAACCCGACATTCAGTAGTGTTTTTCAGGATAATCGCCCAGTAGGTAAATATTATTTTTCTTTTTACCAAAAAAAGCCTCTTCTTTTTTGCAGAAATCCAGAAAAAAATCCTTTTCGCCAATCCTATCCCTGTTCAGCAGAGGTAATTATCAAAAAAATTTTTCTCCTGTTTCTTCTTTCCTACTAACTACTCCGTCGTGTCGTTATTTATTCAAACCTCCTTAAAAACTATGTTTTCTATTCAACCCGACATAATGTAATTATTAATTATTAATCGTTAATTATTAATTGTTAAATACTCCCCATCTCCCTCTACTATTACTATCTATGCACCACTACCGAAATTCTTAATTTGCCTCTTGAGGAGGAGGTGGTAATTTTGACAAAATTGGTTTTAACTCTCTAACTATTTGTTTCGATCTAATTATGGTTGCTTCTGGCTTCAGATGATAGTGAGTATCAGCAAATAAATTAGAATCTGTTTGAACATTCAACGAATTTTTATCGTAAATAAGTGGAGCAATTTCTTTCAGTTTAGCTGCTGTTTTCTGCACATTATCCATCGTTTTTTCATCTTCACGTTTGGCATAAACCCAAGGTAGCGACAATACCAAACTTCCACCCTTTGCTTCTACTTCTTCACGAAACTGAGTAATGCGTTTAACTGCGTGCTTAGAAATAGGTTTTTTAAAAGTCATCTTCCACCACTCACCTTTCCTGTCAAAAAAAATAGTGGGGTCTCCACGCTCAGTCAACGGATCGTTGTAGTAAGCTGTCGGTTTACCTTCTTTAATCAAATCTATAGTAGATTCAACAGTCGATCTAAGAGTCAGCACTCCCAACAGTAGAGTATTTTGGGCTAGATCCTTTGAAGGCACTCCTCCCAAACCAGGTTGCCCAGTTGCCAAAACAAAAGGAGCAGACCGATCGCCAAAACCATCATCATCCAGAATAATTAAGTATTCTGGAATCAATAGCACAATATCCCCAGGACGGACCTGCTCGATAATACCAGGTAGAATTACATTTAAACCGACAGGCCCATCTATACCTAAATTTAACACCGGCATACCCAATTCTTTTTCGAGCAATTCTGAATTAATCGTATAATGAGCCCCCGAGCCACCTGTAATTAAAAGTCGTCTAGGAGCGTCCACTTGAGCAGCGATCGCCATTTTCCGCTGATACATAATCCGCAGGAAACTCAAATCACCTCCATAAACGACATTATGAACGAAACCTATTGTCCAAGCTGCACCAGCAACAGCGAGCCAACTTAGAAAATTCCAGTTTTTTAGCTTTTTCAGCATTTTACTAATTTAGAATTCAAAGTAAATAAATTCGGAAGGAGTATTTGCACCAAGCAAAATAGTTATACCTAGCAGACCTCTAGCTATCCAAGGAGACAACAACAAATCATATTCATCTCGCTGTTGCCAAACTGCCAAGTGTTCCAAAAATAATGCCCCTACAGCCAGAGCTAAAGTAAAAGCTAGAGCATAACCTTCATTTACGCTATAAGAGCTAAAGACTTCTAGAGCTCCAGAAAATGAATAAGCCCCTGGTGTAACTAAAGTTAGTAACTTAGTACCTAACCTACTAATGTTAGTTTCCATGAAAAATAAGCACCCCAGAGTCACCGCCAAAAGTGTCAGTGCCCAGGATACAAACTCGGTTTTAGAAGTCCACCTACCTACCAATCTCTGAAATGGTCTCCCGGCATATCGGAGTACCAATAATAATGCGCCGTGATAAGCTCCCCATAAAATAAAATTCCACGCCGCACCATGCCAAAAACCTGATAAAGTAAATGTTATAAATAGGTAGAATGGCGCCCATTTTTTATTTGCACCCATCAGTGGGATAAAAACGTAGTCTCTAAACCAGTTACTGAGAGTAATATGCCAACGTCGCCAAAATTCTTGGATACTAACAGAAGTGTAAGGTGCCAGAAAGTTTAATTCTAGTTTGACTCCCACAATTTTCGCTATACCAACAGCCATAAAGCTATAGCCAGCAAAGTCGAAATATATTCTTAAAGTAAATAAGAAAGCATGGAACCAAACTAACCAAGCATTTGTGGTTTGTTGTAGGTCTATGTATGGAGTAATGTTATCTGCTAGAACAAATTTCATAAATAAACCTAGAGATAACCATCGCAAACCTAGTTCAAAATTTTCTGCTGTAAATTTGAATTGGAAAGATTCTAATTGAGGTAATAATTGTTTCCGTCTTTCAATCGGACCTGCTACGATTTGCGGGAAAAATGCGATAAAGTTGACATAATCTATAAAATTAATTGGCTTTTTCTTTTTAGCTGTAAAAGAATCTACAACAAATGCCACCATCTGAAAAGTATAAAAAGAAATGCCTGGAGGAATTCTATTAAAAACTGGCAAAGGGAAACCTTGTTGCCAATTTTCCGGCATTCCTCCCATCGCTAAACCTACAACATCTTCTACAAAAAAGGTGAGATATTTAAAGTATGCTAATACCGCCACATCAAATATGATTAAAAAAGTGGCGATCGCCTTTGATTCCCAACCACGTTTTTGCAACATTAGTCGCACCATTATGTAGTTGAAAATTACCTCAAAAATAAATACAGCAAAACTTTTTAAACTAGCATTTAAAAACAAAGTTAGCGATAATACCATCAAACCGATAGTATCAAATTCAGCTCGCCAAAAGTTTAAGTTTTTACCTAATGCGCGAATACTGAAAAAAGGCACACTGAAAATTAAAAGTACCCACCAGAAGGAAAAATCAGAAAAATTCAATTAACTATTTCCTCCTTTTTCTGAATAGCAACTTATCCCAATAACTGAGAGTATGAAGCATTTGTTTAGCTTTTAAATGAAGTACCTGTGCAAAATTCATTTAACATTTATAAGTATAGAGCGGGGCAGGGCTATTTCATTCTAAACTGTACCATGTTATGTATTTAGGAAAATACGTTATTAATAGCTCTAGACAATTTATCTTTCGCTATCTGAAAGTAAGTAAATTCATTGCTAAAATCTAGAATAAAATGACCCTGGGAGCGGGGAGTAGTGAACTAGGGAATAAAAAATATACTTGTACGATGAAAGTAGTGGAGCTAAAATAATTTTTCCTACCTATTTAACCCGATTGTCAAATATCAAATTAATTTGGCTTGACTACTGAATAAAAAGTATATTTTCCCTAACCAACCTAATAGTTTAAGAAGCTGATTCATCAACTAGATCGGGACTTGCGCAACCCAACCAAGAAACCTGGTTTATGACCCTAATTATTTGCTTTAAGCTGTTTAGTATTTAAACCATATATCCAATTTTTGGGGGAGGCAACAGGGAATATACAATTCTTTATTATTTTTAGCTTAAGGCCGCCAATTTTGGTTGAAAAAACAGGTCCTTGCATAAGTCCTGTACTGTCGCGAGGGGGAGTGGAGAAAGTAATTATTTTTGTTTACCCAATTTTTACCCTCTGTGACAATCTTTACCATAGCAACGTTGCACAATGACAAATGATTTTTGATGCGTTGATTAGGGAATTAGGGAATTGCCAAAATGATGAACAAACTTGTTTTTAAAAAACCAAAGTTCGGACAAATTGTTGGCAGTATCATTCCATAATCTGCAACCCCAAATCTTAAACTAGCTATCCGCCTATTACTGTAATTCCGTTAGGGTAGCTTTGCGATAGCAAGGGGGTTTAATCGGCTGAGAATATATTATATGAAATACGAAAAATAATCCTACAATTATTTCACAAAAGTTGAAAGTTGAACGAGAGAGTAAAAAAGTATTTTAGAGCAAAGACAAGTAATTATCCTATTCCCCATCTTCCTATCAATCATCTGTAGCAAATATTAACCTGTTTCATATTACAGGTGATGAAATTTTTCCCTCCTTACCCCCCAATTACAACATCAGACTCTCTTTCTAGTATCTTTAATAAATTAGCTCTAAGCAGGGTCATTTCATTCTAGATTTTAGCAATGAATTTACTTACTTTCAGATAGCGAAAGATAAATTGTCTAAAGCTATTAATAACGTATTTTCCTAAATACATAATATGGCACAGTTTAAAATGAAATAGCCCTGGCTCTAAGTAGATAGGTAGGAGTAAACTTCGCAATGTAACAAAATGTTTATACAAGCTCAACCCTTAAGATTATTATCCTACGAAATACTCAGCAAACCTTACATTCCGTTCGAGTCGCTTCGGACACAGTGATATTTAATTACCTCTGGCTACTGAAACTGAATGGGAATATTTTTTTCTTTTTCAAATATAAAAGTCTTAATCTATAACCATACACTTTGTTCCAGTCGCTTCGGACATAGTGATATTTAATTACCCCTGGCTACTGAATAGGAATATTTCTTTCGTTTTCAAATATACAAATATAAAAGTCTTAATCTATAAACCATAAATAGTTTTGAGCTATGATTAAAACTTTTATACTTATGATATAAGTCTTTAGTTATGAACCACTTACTCCCTTCCAGAAACCGCCCCAACCTTTGCCAGATTTTGTTGCAGTTTCCTCCGGTTTTTCTGTTATTTCTTCACCACCTGCCAAATTTTCTAATGACCCTGAAATATCAAACTCAGAAACTAAATATTGAGATGATTTTTCAATAGTTGGATAATCCCAAAATAATGTAGAAGGTAATTCCAAATCTAGTTCATCTTCCAGCTCACCCACTAGAGTTACTGCATCAATAGAGTCTAAACCATAACGGGTTAATGGCTCTGTAAAACCGATTGTGCTTTTGTCTATAGAAAGCTGTTCTGCTAACTTTTCGGCAATCCAATTTTGCAGAATTTCTGCTGGGGAATTTTCTGTTTTTGCTTCAGTTTTTGCTTCAGTATTAGACGTGCTGGAGTTCTGGATTTGCATTAGTTTGATTCTCCTGTTTTTGGGTTTGTGCTAATTGAAAAGGAACAATAGAAAAGAGTTTATTTTGATTAAAAAGTTTGAGCATTTCTTCAGTTACTTTTTCCCAATAAGATTGGTCTACTTTTTCTGAATGCCCAAATGGTTTTAGTAGACGATTTAGACTTAATACCAACCATTCACCACCTGCAAAAAATTCACCCAATACTTCTCGGTTATAAATCCACATATGCACACACGCAGCAGCAGCGTGTAAAGCACAGTATTTCTTAGCTATTTCAAATAGTTCTGGTGACTGGTCGTGACCAAACTCAAATGCTGAATTAGAAATTTCTAAATCGTGAGCATTTAATTCTTTCAGGATACACTTAGTTAATGTTGTAATTTGCTCTAAAACTAATGGTTCTATATTAGCAGTTTTTAAAGCTTTTAACTGTTCTAAAGTTATTTCTACTCCCTGCAGAGCATCATCAGCACCCCGCCCCACAATTTCTAGTTTTTCTGGTTCAAAAGTAGGCAGTTGTTTCTCTAAGGAAAAGATTGTTTCCAGACGAGATTTAATTGCCTCCATTTTAGCAGCATTCCGTCGAGAACGTTGTTTTGTTAACTGACGAAACTGTAAAATCAGGGAATGCAAATTAACAACTGTACTTCCATCAAATACACTAATAATTGAATTATCCCTCAGAACTTTTTGGAACATTCCCCAGTCATGTTCTTCCCGCATATAAAAACGAGAGCCTAATACCACCGAGATATTATTAATCATCGTTTCTAACTGAGTAGTAACAAAATATTTAACCACTGCACCCCAAACACTAAATTGTCCGGGAATAACATGAAATCCTCTGGCTGCTCCAATCGTTTCACAATCACAAATTAATATATCTAAAAAAGCATCTGCCAAAGTTCTTCTGGGTTGAGGAATTTCAAAAACTGTCTTATTGTAAACGACCCGATTAATCGCAAATTTTAATGTAGTTCTAAAGGCTGTATCTGCAGCTCCCTGAGAAAAAGCTGCACACAAAGTCCGAGTAATTTGAAATCCTTTCAAAGCTACTTCTAGACCCGCTCCCTCTCCCTTAATCAACATATCTTCCGGAACAAAACAATCCTTAAAACCTATCCCACTCATATCAGAAGCACGAATTCCGTGGGTAAGAATTTTTGGCAAATTATAGTAGTTAGCTGAGTCAAGTCGGCTTTTTTCTACCATAAATAAAGACAAACCTCTGGCTCCTGCATCTTTATCTGTCTTTGCTAATATATAAGATACCCCTGAAATAGTCGCACGATTTATCGGCCACTTTTCACCATTAAGTAGATAACCTCCAGGAACTTTTGTTGCTGTTAAATCTCCACCAATTAAGTCAGCACCATGTTCCTTCTCTGAATAACCGAGGCACATTGCCCCATGTTCATCTTTAATATAAGTGGCTAACTTTTGTTTTTGTTCATCTGTACCTGCCATCCAGGTAATAAAAGACCAAAATAAAGTAGTAAAAGCAATTCCTATAGTTTGGTCGCGCCGACATAAAACCCGAACAAAGGCAAGAAATTCTTCAAAAGAAGTAAACTCTCCCCCACAATTAACAGGTATATAGTAATGTTGTAGTTTCCAATTATAAAGCCATTCAATTTCCTGATGTGGAAACTCTTCACTTTCATCAAGGGAAATTACTTTCTGAAAAGACATTGTACTCTCTGGATTTTCTGGGTCGCCAAGAGTCTTTTCTAGTTCTTCAGCTATCCAATATTGCTTTAGTTTATCCATACTAAAATTCCTACTTTTGTCAGTTAAGTTTCTAGTGGACGATGGCGAAAATAACTAAGGAACGTAAATTAAATAAGACCGTAAATTTCTGGTTTAAGCTTTGGAAAAGTCTTGAACCTAATTAATTTTCTCCGGTTTTAATTTTTTCTCATTCCTAACCAGTTAAAAAAGGTTTAATTGTTTGTAAAATAACCTTTCTTCCCTTCAGCATAGCTGCCTCCAGATTTCTGCCTTCTTGCACTAGCTATTTTTAATTTGAGATGCTAATGACTCGACTTCCGCTTCTAACTGTCTATATTTTGAGGTAATTTGAGGATTTTCACTCCAATCAGCTATTACGTCTAATTTTTGTGCTAAAAAATTAGAACGACAAGCACGACGTTGAATCTTACCACTAGCAGTCTTAAGAACATTTCCTGACTTAGCCAAAACTACAGCATAGGCTTGTAATTCATGTTCTTCTGAGACAGCTTGGCGAATATCATTGATTACTTTCTCAACATCCAAATCTTGAGTGCGACGCTCTACCTCTTGAACAATAACCAAATGTTCCTCACCCCTAGCTTCAATTGAAAATGCTGCACCATAATCTGAACGGAGTGCCGGATGAACTTGTTGTACCGTCCACTCTATATCTTGGGGATAGTGATTTGTACCTCGGATAATAATCAAATCTTTAATCCGACCAGTAATATACAATTCCCCATCTTTCATAAATCCTAGGTCTCCAGTTCGCAAAAACGGACCTTCCCCAGTATCCTTAATATAAGCTTGGAATGTTTCTTTCGTAGCTTCCGGACGTTGCCAATAACCTTGAGCTACACTAGGATCTGAGACCCAAATTTCTCCCACTTCATTTGTGGCACATTTTGTGAAACTTTCTGGATTAACAATAACCACCTTAGTCTCACACACCAAACGGCCACAAGATGGATAAGCTCGAACATTTGTAGTTTCAGCAGAAACCTTTACCACTTTGTTTTTTTCTACCAAGGCGATCGCGTCGATAGTACAAAGCACTGGATCAGTCAGTTTTGGCTTGGCCGAAACTAGCAAAGTATCTTCTGCCAGTCCATAACATGGAGCAAAAGCATTCCAACGAAACCCGCAGTCTGAAAAGGTTTCATAAAAGCTTTCCATAACTTTTGGGTTAATCGGTTCGGCCGCATTACCTGCTGCTTCCCAACTGCTAAGGTCTAAAGTAGATAATTGTTTTGGTTTGGCCCTACGCACACAGAGGTCATAGGCAAAATTAGGGCCTTGAGTGTGAGTAGCTTTATAATTTGAAATAGCTTGCAGCCATCGCAGCGGTTGCTTCACAAAGGAGAATGGGGACATTATGTAGCAGAGACTCCCATTGTATAGGGGTTCCATCATTCCTTCCACTAATCCATAATCGTGAAAGTAAGGCATCCAGGTGACAGTTACACTTTCTGGGGTATATCCGCAAGCCCTCTGTAGATAGCCTAAGTGGTGGACTAAGTTCCCGTGGGTAAGCATTACCCCCTTTGGAGTTGAAGTAGAACCAGACGTATACTGCAAATATGCTAATGTATCGCTGTTAATATTTGGGTCTTGCCATGCTTCCGCTAGTTCTAGGTCCACAGATTCGGTATCTATCCAGCGCATTGTCTCGAATTCTGGAAATTCATCGGCCACTTCCTCCACAAGGGAGATAATTGTGCCAGTTGTGAGAACTAGGGAAGCTTGAGCATCCTGAACTATGGCTCTTAGTCTTGGTAGGGTCCGTTTGAGACGACCTGCTTCTGGAGGGGGGACTGGAATAGCTATGACACCAGAATAGAGACAACCACAAAAAGCTGCTATAACTTCTAGTCCTTGTGGATAGAGTAATAATCCTCGTTCTCCTTTGGCCTGATGTTTTTGGAGCAATGCCCCAATAGCTCGTACTCGACGTTCTAGGGAACTGTAGGTAAAACTGTCTCCTTCTTTTTTGCCGTCAACCAAAAACTTGTATGCTAGTTTTTCGGGTTGTTTTTCTGATAAAGTCCTAAGTAAATCTATTAGAGTAGAATAATTCACTGTCTCACTCATTGAATAGGATGAGGTATTCGCTCACTTTTGTGTTCTGATGTAGTCTGTTATTTTTAGAACGCTGGAAATTTTGATTAACTATGATTAACTATTTATGCTTAACTAACGCACCCGATCTTATTTCGTTTTAGTTACATTTGCTTATTTTAGTTGCTCCCCTGGGTTCAAGAAAACTTTGTGATTTCAGCATTTTCAACTAAGAGGTGTTACTTTGTTGTACTGAATTCCCAGCCAACTCGCTTTATTCTGGCATAACTTGATTCATGTCTGCAACTTTTGGGTTCGTTCTTTACCGAATCTTTAATATTAATCTAAATATAGAAATATTTTTATTAAGACAGACTATTTGTGGCCAAATACACTGACTGGGTAACCTCGTCAGATTTTTTATCTATTTTTATAGCTTGGTGTGGAAATTAAATATTCTGTCGCTCAAACTTTTGTAGAGAAGTTTTAGAGAATTTCTATACTTTCTTTTTCAGAGATATCTAAGGTTTGAAAAGACAGCTAAAAATCCATCTCAAGTTTGACTAGAGTTTGGCTTTCTAGAAATCGTTTTGTTACTATTAGCAGTCTGTGATGTTAGATAGCAATTATTAATTATTTGTCAAAATCCATGAGTAGGATAAGTGGAAATTAAATATTCTGTTGCTCAAACTTTTGTAGAGAATTTCTATATATTCTTTTTCTGAGATATCTCAGGTTTGAAAATACAGCTAAAAATTTATCTCAAGTTTGACTAGACTTTGGCTTTCTAGAAATCGTATTTTTACTATTAGCAGTTGATGACGCCAGATAGCAATTATCAATTATTTGTAAAAATCCATGAGTAGAAGAAAAGGTTCTAAACTTTTACCACTGTTCCCTTTTTACCAGAGATTTTTGATACAATTAAAATAAAACTGCCATAGATAAAAATCTTACTACGATCGCCACGAGTGCATTTTATTTTACCATGGTAACTTACGACCTAAAAGTTCTTGCAAATTCAGAATGTCTTCGGCAAATAACTGTTTTAGCTCGTTTTTAAAAACAGTAGGAATAGCAGGTATCGTATTTTGATTCCATTTCTTACCGAACTTTAAAAGTTTATAGTATCTACCTTCAGGTAAAATATTTTCTAGAGTGGATTTAATTGGATTTGGTTCTTGAAGTAAACGATGGAGCAGAAAACTTTTAGGCCAATATCCCGATCTAGTAATTTTAGAAATATCTGGTACAAACTCATCATCTACTCCAATGAAGCGATATAATTCCTGCATCACTCCTATAGTATCTTGACGAAAATCCTCATAAATAAGTACCATTATTTGCTCTGGAGAAAATAAATCAAAATACCGTTTTACCTGAATATAATAACTACTTACCCTAGTGTAATGCCAATCCCAACCCCAGTTTTTACTAATTCTTTCATCCTCTGCAGCGATCGCTTCAGCAATTGATAAAGGTTCGAGTAAATGACGAACATTCATTACATAATGAGAATATAATCTATCTACTGGGTTGCGTAACATAATAATCATTTTGGCCTCAGACAGATACTTTTTAATATTTTCGGCAGCTTGGGGGAAATATAAATAGCGGACTGAAGCTTCACCGATAGCTTTAGCTTGTTTCACATCTTGAAAAAGTGCTTGATAGCTGTCAAAGTCAGTAATAGTATCTTGATAAAGCTTTCTCATCAGAGTTTTGTCATCTCTCGGCCCTGAATAGGGGGGTAACTTTGCTCCTTCAAAAACGAAGAAGTTGGGCTCTTTGGGTTTCGACATGAAGACTTGAGGATGTTGCTTTAAGTATGACCAAAGAGAACTAGTACCTGATTTTGCTGCTCCGAGAATAAGGAAATTGGGTAAATTCATAGTTTGAATTTGAAAATGTTAATTTGTTGTATTTTATTGCTAGATTTTATCTAGTAATGCAGGAGATTAGGAGCTGACCACTACAATTTTTTGGGGAAGCGGAGGTCTTTGTTGCTAAAATACCTTCAACACTTTATCAACCAGGATTTAATCAACAAGCTTTGTTAGTGAAAAAATCCTGATATGCGATAAAATTCCATATTGTCCGTGTCAGTTTGTAATATTCAAAGGAGAAGTGAAAAAATCCTGATATGCGATAAAATTTCATATTGTCCGCGTCAGTTTGTAATATTCAAAGGAGAATCGTTAAATATTCATACTTGATTTATACTTGGTACATCATCTTGAAGATTAAATATTATTAGATATTTAATCTTTGATCTTAAGTTATTTAGTGATTAGAGCTGCTAAACTGAAAACTTAGTAAGCGTTCATTATTTCTGACAAAATACTATAATTTCATCAGTTCAATATATATAATTCTGCGATGAATCATCAAAATGAGCGAGATTTTAAAAACATCCCTAAAATAGATGAGGAATATTTATCAAGTTCTTTTGAACCTGTGTCTAATATTTTCAAATCACTTCTTAAATCACTTCAAGGTTCTTATAACAAGTTATTAGAATGGTTTCAAGAAATTCCTCAATGGGGAAAAATTATAACGTTAATTATTGTCCCCCTGTTCATAATTAAGATATTAGAGGCAATTATAAGTTTAGTTTCTTTGTCGATTAGTATATTTGTCTTTGGAGGAGTTATTTATATAGGATATAAATTCTTAATTCTCCCTAATTCTTCAGGAAAAGGCGAAGATAAAAAACAGTAATCTCTCTAAAATGATGAATTGTGATGATTACTGCCAGTAATTTATTGACAACAAGAATCAAACATTTAGGTACATCAAAAAACAAAAAAAATTATTACCAGATTTACTTATGTACTATGGGAGCATTTTTGTTTTAAAGTCAGAGTAATTCTAAGATTTGCCAAGGATTGAATAAATTTGAATAAAGTCTAGCAATCCTCAATTGTTCCCGATAATTTGATTGCTTCGGTGTTTCTCATTCTATTTTCCCCGATCGCTAAAATCCTAGAATATCCCACAACTTAAATTAAGACTACGATATAAACGATTAGTTTTACCATGGAACGATAATAGTATATAGTATTTCATTTCCGCAATTGGTTACTAAACACACTCTACACTGTATGAGTTAATTACTGGTTTCATCTGTTAACTAACAATATATATTTAGATGTAGGGATAACGGATAAGTTTAGGAAGTATAGAAAAACAGATATAAAATCAGTTGAAACCTAATAATAATCATATATTTTTTTCCGGTCAGGAAAAGAAAAAAGAAAAGCTAAACACTTTTTAGCTTAACAATAGTTCCGTACTTACAATGAAAAATAATCAACCTAAAAGTTAAAAATATTAAACTAAAAATATAAATATGACAAGCCCCACTTTTGGTTCAGATATCAATAATAATAATAACCCAGAGACATCATGGCAGCCAAAATCCAAACAAGTACCCATCTGGGTTCGTAGATGTGGTGCTTGGGCCACAGAAGTCTCCCTAATTGTGGTAAGTGGAGCAGTTCCATTTTGGATCGGTCAGTTCAGTAATGGAGGAAATAAATCCGTTCCTCTTAATCCAGTAGTAGCAACCACTACAGAAGTAATTGCCAATAGTTTAGGAATTCCTTTACGAAACCGTTATCAACAAGTAACACCTCTAGCCAATTTATTCTGGTCTGGAGCATTATTGGCTCCTGTAGTCGTAGTGGGTTGGCAATTATATTTATTGGCAAAAACAGGCCAAACATTACCCAAACGTTGGTTTGAAATTAGAGTAGTGGCAGCTTTGGGCAGTTCTCCAGGGTGGGGAAAAACCTTGATTCGTGAGGGTGTCGGTAAGTGGGGACTACCCATGGGAACTGCCTATTTAATTTGGCATCTGACTGGAGCATTTCCTTCTTTGGGAATTCTGTTTTTATTGGGAGGATTAGCATCCTTAGCCGATATTTCTTTGATTCGTTTCAATAAACTACGTCGCACTGGACACGACACCATTGCAAATACTTTTGTTGTAGATGCTCGTTCAGGTCAACTTGAGTCTAATCCTTTCAATATAAATGATATGGAGGCACAAGTTTCTACGGCAGTAATTGTTGTTACCCCAAAACGCTCTGGTGCTTTTCATTTATGGGGCTGGATGCGACAACATCCAGGTATGACTTTACTGATTGTAACTTCTGCCACTATGGTCTCGGTTTTGGGGACTATTTTTGGAACTCACGTTTATATTCAAAATCAAACAAATTGGCGAGAGTTTAAACAGCAAGACAATGATATGTTTCTAGCTCTGGTTAATAAATTGTCTCTTACTTCTAACAATCCTCAGCAAAGACGAGTCGCAGTTTTGGCCTTGGGTTCTACCAAAGACCCTAGGGCTATACCTTTGTTAGTGGATTTGTTGGGACAAGAAAAAGAACCTAGCATACTTGATGGAATTCAACAGTCTTTAATTACTGCTGGACCTACAGTTTTACCAGATTTACGTCGCTTAAATCAGGCCCTCAAAAACGACCTTGATTCTTTGAGTTATGGTGGCAATTCTCAAGAGCAACAGTTAGTAGCTTTGCGACTACGAGCTACTCAAAAGGCGATCGCTAAGATTCTGAAAGTTTATAGTGGGTCTATGAAAAACCATGACCTAAGTGGTGTGGATTTAGGCCAAGTTAATTCTGGTCCTGCTAGTTTTACTTTAATATTAGAAAATACTGATTTGTCTGGGGTCAGATTCAGAGGTGCTATTCTCAACCAAGCTAGTTTTAAAAACAGTCGCTTTTATGGGCCAGGAGAAGACGATCGCTTAGGAACTTTTGATGATTTGATTGCCGATCTTAGCGGGGCAAATCTCATAGAAGCAAATTTAACTGGTGCGGTTTTGGGTCCTGTTGTGATGAGACGTGCAGATTTATTTCGGGCCACTCTCAGTAAAGCCAAAATGCAAAATGCTATTCTGACAGAGGCAAATTTAAGTAGTGCTAAGTTGATTGAAACAGACTTACGTCAAGCCAATTTAAAAGAGGCAAGTTTTACGGGTGCAGATTTAGGCAGTGCTGATTTATCTGAAGCTAATTTACAGAGGGCACATTTGAGCAAAGTTAAAGCTGAAGGTGCTAGCTTTGAATCATCTAATTTAACTGAGTCAAACTGGCAAGGTGCAAATTTATCAGGAGCAAACTTCAGCAGAGCTAATCTGAAAAAAGCCGACCTAAGTTTAGCTCAACTAACTAATGTCAACTTTCGGAATGCTCAACTGCAAAATGCTAATTTACGAAACGCAGATTTAAGTTTGGCAGATTTGCGAGGAGCGAATCTTGGTGGAACTGATTTGAAAGGGGCAAAATTGGCAATTCCTAAACCAGCTCAGGTGGATCAATTTTTGGATAGCCCACTTGATACTTTCAAATCGGATCATCTTAGAGGAGTTAATTTTAATTTTGCCAAAAACTTAGACCCGAATCAAATTAACTACATTTGTAAACAAGGTGGAATTCACGAGCAATGTCCGAATAATTAGGCTTTGCTGAAAAAGTATTTTTGTCGAGGTCAGGAGTCAATAGTCAGGAGTCAGGAGGAATGGAAATCAAAGAGGATGTTTGAGGAATAATTGTCTAAGATTTGTTAACCCTTGTTGGCTTAAAATGTGAGTATTTTGAGCAACTCGCTCCAAAAAGGCTAAAGCCTTTTATAGAAACCATTTGAGTTCTATAGAATTACCATAGTTAAGTCTTTTAAGTATCAATTTTGATGCAAAATCTGCTCTGTTTGTCGAATTTTTCAGATCGATCCTCTTAGCTCTTCCCTCTTAGCTCTTCCCTCTTATCTCCTAACTCCTGTAGGGGCGAAAGGCCATTAGCCCCTACGACTCGGTGACTCCTAACTAAAAAAACGAAAGTATTGACAAAGATACCAAATGGTTTCTATATGTCAATCCTTTTAGACTTAATCCGCCCCTAATTAAATCAATTAAATTAGCTGTCCCCGATTAACTCAGAAAATAAACAACCAACACTGAGAAAAATTAATGAGAAACCCAATTATTTCTAGAGTTTCTCATTAATTAATTATTCAAAAGGTGTTCTCTAAATTAATCTAATTCTCAAAAATATTAGACAGTTACTGCTTTCTTAGTAGTAGCAGATAATGCTCCACTAGCATATTTAGCAGCAAACTCATCCAAAGTTTGAACTTTAATTTTACTAGCATTACCAGCAGTACCGAATTGTTGATAGCGATCGGCACAAACCTGCTTCATGTACTTGATAGATGGCTTCATAAAATGACGAGGGTCAAAGTTAGAAGGATCTTGAGCCGCAGCTTCACGAATAGCAGCAGTAATAGCCAAACGGTTATCAGTGTCGATATTTACCTTACGAACACCACTCTGGATTCCTTTTTGAATTTCTTCTACAGGTACACCGTAGGTTTCTGGAATAGACCCACCATACTTGTTGATAATTTCCAGCAAGTCTTGGGGTACAGAAGAAGATCCATGCATAACCAAGTGAGTGTTGGGTAGGCGACGGTGAATTTCTTCAATTCGGCTAATAGCTAGAATTTCTCCTGTAGGCTTGCGGGTAAACTTGTAAGCACCGTGACTAGTACCAATAGCAACTGCTAAAGCATCTACTTGGGTACGTTCTACAAATTCAACAGCTTCATCTGGGTCTGTCAAAAGTTGTTCCCGACTAAGAACACCTTCTGCACCATGACCATCTTCTTTCTCACCCATACCAGTTTCGAGAGAACCCAGACAACCTAGTTCTCCTTCTACACTAACACCAATAGAATGAGCAACTTTAACTACTTCAGCAGTAACGTTAACATTATAGTCAAAGCTTGCAGGAGTTTTAGCATCTGCCTCTAGAGAGCCATCCATCATTACGCTAGTAAAACCATGGCGCATGGCAGAATAGCAAGTAGAGGGTGCATTACCATGGTCTTGGTGCATAGCGATGGGAATATGAGGATATGTCTCTACGGCGGCCATAATTAAATGACGTAGGAAAATTTCACCCGCATATTTACGTGCTCCGCGAGAAGCTTGTAGAATTACAGGGCTGTTTGTTTCATCAGCAGCCTGCATAATGGATTGAATTTGCTCCATGTTATTGACGTTATATGCAGGGATACCATAATTATTTTCTGCTGCGTGGTCTAGTAGTAACCGCATTGGTACAATAGCCATACCTTAATCCTCCTATATTTTTTGTTATTAGCTTATCAGCAAGTTTGTTTTACTTTAGCTTAATTCTTACAACAATCTTAAGATAAATTGCAGATTCTGTCTATCTATCTTGAAATTTCCCTCTCATCTATAGAATGTCTATGAATGGATGAGCTGATGCGCGTATTGTTGATAATGTTAGTTCTTCGGGATGATTAAGGCGAAAGAGTAAATATAGCAGGGAATAGGCAACAGGCAACAGCTCTATTCTGGCAACAGTGGAAAAAACATTTCCCCTGATTCGGTTCATCATCAGTCTATGTCCTAACCAAATCGTTCCTTGCTATAGATAGTAAGTATTTGTGCTATGGTTTTCCAGAATCTAGACTAAAACTTTACAAGTAGTCCCACGGGTAGAATCAAAATCCTACCACGCTTGAGAGAATATCTAGGAAATTAATATCTACTGCTATTCGATCAAAATAAAAATAGAATAGTGGATAAAACTTTAATACTATGTATTGTTGGATTATCGATATAAAATCATGGGTCGCCCGGGATTCGAACCCGGAACAAATCGGTTAAAAGCCGAGTACTCTACCGTTGAGCTAGCGACCCCTGTTAATTTAGTTTTCTCTCACACAGTTATTAACTTTAGCATAGCCATAACAAATTTTGCAATACTTTTCTCAAAAAAATTATATTGGGCCAAAAATCAAAGAAAAATAGGATTGTTAGTCTTCAATTTCAGCTCGATATTACAAAAATGTTGCCGTTAATCGCACTAGCATTTCACAAGAAGCCCCTGGCTCTAGATAAACCAGATGATCGCCTGTATTTAGAGAGTTCTGGGGAGCCGTCCACGGTTCTAAACAGTAAAATTCTTTATTTTTAACTGTCCAGAAAACCATAGTTGAATAATCAGAAGTATAACTCAGTGTAATTCTCAGACGACCAGTTCGATCGTAAACCGTAGCAGCTAGACCAGTCAGTTTTTCAAACACTGCATCTACTTCATCAATATTTGGGTCGAATGTACCATTATTTTCATGGATAGTCCCTTTATTTTGATCTAGATATTGCATCGAAGGGATATCAAAATGTAGGTGATGCTTGTCTTTTGCTAAAAAATAAGGACATAGCCCTGTAGAAAATGGCATCCTTTCTGTACCCAAGTTAGTGTAACGTTGGAATATTTCTAAAGAATTACCTTTAACTTGGTAGGTAAAAGTCAGTTGAAAGTCAAATGGATAAATAGTCTTTGTAAAGTTATTACTTGCCAAAACCAAAGTTATTGCAGCCCTATCTTTACTGACCTTTTCTGTCACTTCCCAAGGTATATCTTTGGCAAATCCATGTTGTTTGAGAAAATAGTTATGGCTATTATATCTATAGGTATTGTTTGGTAAGTTGCCACAAATAGGGAATAAAATTGGAATTCCACCCCTTATAGTTAATTCTGGATTTCCAAACCTTTCTGTATCTAGGTAAAGTAACTCCTGATTTTTAACACGCCAACTTGTAATTATTCCTCCTCTGTCAGGAACTACATCTATGCTAGAATCTGATTTTAGGTCAGATAGGGTATAAGTTTTTTCTTGTTTCTGTTGAAGTGCAATGGCAAACACAGTTATTTATTCAGGAATTGAGTATAGATTATTGGGCATCAGCTTAAGAAGGTAGTTGGGTATTTACCCAAGTTTGATTTTCCCTATGTTTTAGATCATTTTGATTACATTTGTAAACGAGGTAGAGGTAATTCAAAAAAAGGTTCTTTGATAAATGGCTCCTTAATGAAGGGATCTTTTGCTTCCTTTGGAGTTGGTGTCGGACTTAATATCGGTGGCAAAGGAAAGCGATCGCTACTATTTGTTTGAGGTAATAGTTCACCATCAGAATTATTCTGAGGGATATTTGGCCGACCCCGATCGTCCTCTGGAGAATTTTGAGGTAAATTAGGTAAAGTGGGGAATGATATAGGAGCAGAATTTGTTTCCTCTGGTTTGGAATTTATCCTTAACTGGACAGAGGAGTTTATGGCATCTATGACCACAGGAGAAGTCATAGGTTGATGAAAAACACTTGAAATTTGAGCAATGTGTTTGAGAATTTCCTTTCCCTTTTCACCTTTGACAACCTGGGGTTGGTATTTAGTAACTACTACAGGCAAAAACTCAATCTTCATCTTGCTTGGTTTCAAGGAAACTTTCAATACCGCTGTCTCATAATCACTCTCATTTATGGATTTTTCTCCAAAAATAAAGTTACCCAAAGAGTAGATAATTGGTCGGCCTTTATAAATTTCTGCTCCTTGCAATACTTTAGAATGATGTCCCACAACTAAATCAGCACCTTGGTCAATTGTGAACCTAGCTACATCCATCTGCCAGTCTCCAGGATATTCTGATAGTTCTACTCCCCAGTGGTAGTTAACAATAATCCAGTCTACCTGATTTCTTAAAGCCTGAATATCTCCGGCTATTCGATCGTTATTCCGAGCATTAACTCCTGCTATTCCCCCTTCATTAGTTGCTTGAATATCTGTATCGTAGTAGCTAAGATAGGCTATAGTTTGACCTTTAACTTCAATAATCTTTGGTCTTCTAATCTCTTCATTTGTTGTGCCAGCACCTACAGCATGAATACCAGATCGCTTGAGAGTTTCTATTGTTTCTGCCAAGGCTGGTTGTTCATAATCGACTATCTGGTCATTGGCTAAATTCACTAGATCGACTCCTCCTGATGTCAAAGTATTGACATATTTCGGTTCAATGTTTATCGCCTCTTGTTGTTTTGTCGTATTATTAAGAGTGGATTGAGTTAAAGGATTTTCTAGATTTACCATTGCCAAATCTGCTTGTCGATACTCATCCATTTTAGCAAAAGCCCAATCATAGTCAGTATTAACTTGATTAGAAACAAAATTAGATAGATTAACATCTCCTCCAAACATCAGAGTCACTGTTGGGTCATTTGGGTTTGCTACCTTTTTATGATGAACTACTCTTAATTTTTCTATAGCCCCTTGCACCCATTCCCCTGAAATTGAGCTTCGAACCAGGACTTGATGATAACTTACCCAACAACCAAGGATAAAAGCTGCCATGGCCGAACCTATTAACATTAGTGACCGAAAGGTTTGAAATTGTATATTATCACTATTCCTAGAAAAAGCAGATGGCCCCTGGAACGTTTTTTTTGCTGGAGAAACAATTCTTACAGATTTTTTCCACAAGATTTTGGGCGAACCACTAAAACGCCCCATAATGCTTACTCCTTCAAGTACAGGAGAGTTAAGCTTCCAAAGTTGATGGCAAATAAACTTGATTAATCTATCTGCTGGAGGTTCATGCTGAAACTCTACTAAAATTTGTAAACCTCCTGTAGTTGCCTTGGCCACACTTGCAGATATTCCTTGGGGTTTTAGTTCTTTATTAATCCAGTGACTGATAGCTTGAAAGTTACCAGCACGTGCTAATTGAAAAAGAGATGGTTGAGCAAAATTTTGTGTGTATACCATATTTTTTCCTTCTTGAAAGTCTTAGCTAAATAAAATAAGGTTAACTCTTGAAAATTTAATTTTATCGAAACGTATATTTTGTACTTATGTTTTAGCCAGGGCTATTTCATTCTAAACCGTGCCATGTTCTGTATTTACGAAAATAGGTTATTTCGAGCTTTAGACAATTTATCTTTCCCTATCTGAAAGTAAGTAAATTCATTGCTAAAATCTAGAATGAAATGACTCTGTGTTTTAGCTATATCTTAAAATTTACAATAACACCGAGCGTTATTCAAGATTCAAATACATTATGATATTAATTTCATCTAGCAACATTGAATTCTAACTATAGCCATCCTAATTTAGGTTGTGAAAAAAAATCTTGCAATTAAGCACACAGATATATAAGGCAACAGGGGTAAAAAAAACTAACTTTTCATCTATATTTTTGATGTTGAAAAAAAAATTTTAGTATTGCTACATATACATTGATATTTCAACGATTAAAACAATTTCAAATAAATCACATTATTAAGTTCTAAAAACAAATGAATTAATAACTTTATAGCATAGGTTATTAATTTTATATCTTACTACTTGAACACTCTACTATATGTTGGCTGAAATCAGGTATTTTTTTTGCTTAATATCAGCTTAATATAAAGTTATTTAACCATACATTTATTTCTGGCAGTGATTTGATTAATAATAATTGTTTATGCAGCTAAGATTGGACTAGGAATATTCTTTATTCTCATGTTAACCTTCGCTATTATATGTACTGTAAATATTAGTCAAAGTATAAATTAAAGTTACATCAAACTATAAAAACTATAAATTATGATTGATTACTCTAGATATCTAAAAATTATAATTGATTTCAACCTTTAACCAGATTTTTAGTGTTCCATAGTAACCCCGAAGTTAAAATTTAATCAAAGATTAAGGCATAAACTGTTGGCTTTAAGCTGCCCATGCTAAAACTGAAGTTTTTTTCAGTATCTAAATCTGAAATATCTGAAATAAAGGTAAAATTATCCAATAGACATATGGTATAAATTCAATATCTTTATTTATAGAACCTTTATAGTTCAATGGAATAGTCTCTAGATTCTTTTTTTGATCTAATACAAAATCAACTAAGTTCAGTAGCAAAACCCTCAAAGGAGATTAACACAGTTTCATCACTGATGTTATTACTGTGTTACACTAAAATAAGCCAAATAAGCTGGTAAAAGTGGTATATGACATCTGAGTAGTAAGCTCTAGTTATACTGGTATATTATAAGATTTAAGGCCAAATACTATGGTTGTTGGTCAAGCTAAAAACTTAGATACGATCTATAATATACAGGACTTACGCACGAGGTACGAAAAATCAGGATTTGAGATTGCTATCCGTTCCGGACTGCTCCGCAAACCCTGTCGGTCGCAATGACGGAAATACGTTTTACTGCGTAAGTCCTAATATACTTATGTTAATGTATTAACCAGAATAAAAACTGGGTTCAGGGCCAAGAAATCAAAGCATTATCAAAGTAAACACTACCCTTAAAGGAAGTTTTGAGGGAACACATAAAGGGAAATAACTTTGTTTGTTTAATCACAAAATACTACATTTTATTTTATTACAATTTAATTTTATCTCAGAATTAGACTAATGTCTGGGGGATAGTTGCCATTAGACACAGTTTTAGGATTGATCAACTTAATTATCAAGCTTAATGAATTTAAAGAAAAAATCTGTATTTGTCAATAGTCCGAGTTTATAGTTTTTTTAGATTAATTTGACCAAACTTAATTATTGGGAGTAGAGAAAGTTAATGCTACAACGCAAGATATATCAACTTTGTTGTGATGGTCGTGAGGTCTGTATTTTCTTGCGAGATCAGCAGCGTTGGATTGAAAAAGCAACAATATTAGATATAGAGGGAGACTTGGTGACTATACGCTACGAAACGGACGAAGATGATGAGATATGTTCTTGGGAAGAAATGGTCCGTTTAGAAAGTATTGGGTCTGTAACCCAAAAGTTAGCGTCCGTTTCAAGAGGTAATTGCGACCCCCTAGTATCAGAAGATTGTCCAGAAGCTGAACAAATTCGTAATCACTATCCAGAATCAAATCAACCAGAATAACACAGATAGTTCAGAATAATTTAGAATTATATAAGTTAATTAAGTTAATTAATTTTCAGCTCAGAAAAAATGTTACTTTTTTGAGGATAATGTTCTATGCTTGATTAATTATTTATTGCCATGATCTTCCCCAAGGCAAACGCATCTTAATTTTTGAATTGCGCGACAAGCAAGAATTTCATGCTTCAAAGTAGCTTCAAAGTATTTGTGCTGATTAAATACCATAAAGCTGAATGGCAAAGATTTCCAAAATTTAGATGCTTTTCCCCAGCTCTTCTACCTATGGCAAAGGTATCTTGTTTTTGAGATGCTGACTGGGCAAATATTTCAGATATTGAAGTATTTTTGCTTGTTAATATCAATTTCGGTTACTAGGAAAGACTTTCTATAATTAGATGAATTAGATGGGTTTGCCTTGCTCTTCTACCTATGTTGTAGAAGGAAAATGAAGCGACTCAAACATAGGACAATACCCATCAGATGTTACCTTAAAGCCATATAGTGCAGAAGCTGCATTGGAACAACGTTGTCCTCGGTAATGTAAACAATTACCACAACAGCCTAACTCAGGTGAGATAAAGCGATCGCTGGTTTGACTGAGAAGTTCCCGTTGGGATAACCCTCTCACAACTAACTCCTCTCCTTGCCAACGAACCTCTACAATACTCGTATCAGCAAAACTTGGCCAGCGACTGTCATTAGTAATGCTTTGAGGTAAAGAAATTATTACCTCTTTCCCTAGCTCAGTTAATTCCCCTTCATAATTAGTCTCAGGTAATGTAGGTACTATAAATGTCTCACCTATAGGTAACTCTACTAATGTCCCATTACCTGGAGAGTGAAGTTGATAGCGGTTGCGCAACTCCTCAAGGTTAGTCAGGTCAGCCAAATAAGTGGGGCAGCCATGAACAAAAATGATATGTTGAGGACGCAAGTTATGAATTAATTGAGTTGTTCCTAGTCCATCACAATGATCGGTTAGCAGATATGTTTCGACATTAGCAACATTAAACTCCTGTGATGTAATTGTTTTAGAGGTATTTTTTCCAGGTTTTTCGGGTAATAACAAAATCCAGGAATTATCTTGGTCAATCAGATATTTGCTTAGATCGGTATCCTTGTCAGCAATGAGGATATAAGGCTTTTTCTCCAAAGGAAATTGTCCAGGCAACAACCTCAGTACACGCGGTTTCACCTTTTCATCCCAAAATAGAGGTTGATGTTGAGCAAAATTTTGTACTGCTGTCGGAAATTGGGATAATAATTGTAAATAAAAGTCACAACCTCTGGCAATCTTGTCATCAACCCATATATCTAGATCGCGACCTGTAAAATAATGATGACTACGTAGAAGCATTAGGAGTTCTTGACCCAATCCTAACGCAGGTGTGGGCAAGATAACTGAAATTCCAGAAGTAATAGCTTGATATATCCGCTCTGCAAGCTGATTTTCCAACTGTCGCCGATGTGGATAACGAGCTGTACCATAACTTCCTTCTACAATAAGTACATCTGGCTTTAGTCCTCGTAATTCTCCTAGAGGTAACCCTTCAACTAAACGACTGTTGGATAAAAAGAAGTCACCTGTATAGAAAAGTTTGTAGGTTCGATTTTCTCCGGTGTAGGTTAGGAGAAAAGCTGTTGCTCCTGGCAGATGACCAGCCGGAAAAAGTTGTACAGTTAATCCACTAAGAAGTTCTACTGGTGAATACCAAGGTAATGGTTGACAAAAATTGGGCACTTCGGGAACTGACAATTCTGGCCAATTAAGAGGTAAAAGTATGGTTGTGGCTTCACTCGCATAAATTGGCAATTTTGGAAAAGCCTGATGAAGTGCCAATAATCCTTTAGCATGATCTGAGTGAGCATGGGTACATAGGACAATATCTGCAGGCAATGGTTGATTAATTTCATTGGCTAATAGTGAAATGTCAGTCATACCACAGTCTAGTAATATGCGGTATGGTCCAATCCGTATTAGCAGACAGATTTCATCATCTGTATGACCTACACTGTAAGGTAAACATTCTAACTCCATCACAAGGGTTAACTTCTTGCATCCTGGAAAATTTGTCGCATTAATAACTTCAAAGTTTGATTATATTAGGCTCAATTTAAGTACCATAAAATATCTCAATTTGTTCTAGATACTTTATATTTCTACTAACTTGAATTTTATTTTACAGCTTTTCTGAGATATTTAGGAGCAGAAATTGATTCATCATCTGAAGTTACAAATAAATCTATTAATTCAACATCTATCCCAACTAAACTAATTTATTAGGTTTAATATCTAGTTGAATCTCTATTCTAAAACAGTTTATATTCTAGAGCAAAAGAGGCATAATAGCTATTAAGTAGCCAGGTGTAATTAAATGTTACGAGAGTCAACTACGACGGGAACGGAGTGCAAGGTTTGCAGAGCATTCCGTCACCGAAAGCAATCTCTTGGGTTGAGGTTAATTAATATTTTTTTACATAGTGAGGTTTATTCCCGCTTACCTAATTAACCTTCCTAGTGGTTGATACTATTTTGATAGTAAATGTATCTGGCATAAGCATAGCAAAATCTCTTTAACATCACCTATTTGTGACAGTTTAACATAATTATTTACAAACTAATGAGGTTTGAACTGTTAAATGTTTTTTCTGACCTTGACCTTTCAATCTGAGTTGAGGATAGTTAGTAAAAGTATAGTCAAATATAGACAGACTTCATTCCATTTCAGAAATGCCCTTCACTTTTACTTTGAGAGATTAATTCTCCTAGGGTGAACTACGAACCTCTATATCCCATAGCGGTTAAACCCATAAGGGAGATGCTTTTCGTAAAATATTATAGGAACCATTCACATCGGACGGACAAAGAATTCCTCAATCTGTTCGATATAAACTTCGCTGTCTTGATGCAGTCGCTCATGGGGGAAACCCCCAAGACCGCGCTGCATCGCCTAATTCTTTTTCCTGAAAATACAGGTCTTTCAGTAGTTTTTCCGTACACCGGAATCGGATCGTCATTCAACAAATTAGCAGCCTAGGTATAGGATTCTTCTTGAATAATCACCTTGATGCCTACTAATTGAAATTTATAAGTAATCATCTCAATCAATCGAAAGTGGGGAATGGCAACAAATGAGTGATTATTGACTTTCCCTAAGTTGACCTCTTGTTTCCAGGCGTCATTTTTCCCAATCACTAAAGTCGTTATTTCCAGGTCAACTAAGAGATTAACTAGATAACGACTAGCTTGATGAAGATACCTTTTACCTGTTGCATCTCCATTGATAAATCTATCAAGTTTTAATTCAACTATGTATTCCTAGAGAATAATCTTTTCTGATAAAAGAGAGGGTGCATATTACTAAAGATTTACAAAACTTTACAATTCTTTATGATAAACAGCTTGATAGCAGTGTATATTCCAAAAAAGTATAAAACTTAAAATATAAGACTCGTAGGTCTATACAATCAAATTCCGGTCTCAGGAATAGATTCCCATTATGAGTCGATATTTTTCAGTTTTGTAACTAAAAAATACATTTTTTTCAGTAAACCTGATTATTACCTAGGAGATAGTTCAAATGGCTTTTGGACCTGCATCTCAATTAGGAGTTGGTCTTTTTGAAGATTCAACACCTTTAGAACTGTGGCCTGGACGCTCATCAGAAGAAGTAGAAACTGTAATTCTAGCAGTCTATAGACAAGTTCTGGGCAATGCTTACGTCATGGAAAGTGAACGACTCAGCGTACCTGAGTCCCAACTCAAAAATGGCGAAATTAGTGTGCGTGAATTTGTACGTCAAGTTGGAAAATCTGAACTCTATCGTACTCGCTTCTTTGAAAGTTGTCCCCGCTATCGTTCAGTTGAATTAAATTTCAAGCACTTTTTAGGCCGAGCTCCCGATGGCTATGATGAGATGAAGCTTCACAGCAATTTTCTTGATGAAGGCGGTTTTGAAGCTGAAATTGATTCCTACATTGATAGTGAGGAATATGATAATGCTTATGGGGAAAACATAGTTCCTTATTATCGGGGCTACAAAACCCAAACAGGCAAAAAAATGGTTGGTTTTACCCATATGTTCCAACTATTACGGGGTGCTTCCAGCAGCGACTTGAAAGGAAGTTTGTCTGGAAAAGGCCCAGCTTTAAACAAATATGTCATTCAGGAAACACCATTGGCGGTAGTTCCTCCTTCTGGTGGTTCAGATGGTTGGTCATTCCAAGATACACCATTGGGTGCTAGAACTAGACAGGGAGTGGGAGCTGATTCTCGTGGTAAAGTTTACCGCATTGAAGTAACAGCTTATCGCTCAAAAGCAGTAAATCGTGTTTCGAGATTCCGCCGCAGCAATCAAGTATTTTTGGTGCCTTTCGATCAACTTTCAAACGAGTACCAAAAGATTCATCAGCAGGGTGGTGTAATTTCTAGCATTACTCCAGTCAGCTAGGCGGAAAAATTTGCCAATCATTTACCCATAAGATAATTTTGCTTAGTTGCTAAAGTGCTAAGAACTAAAGTTTAATTGAACAAAAAGTTATGATAATTTAGCAACATCAAGAGGAAAAAAGGGTAAAACTTTTTTTTGAAAAAACTGCAGTAGTTCATGGTTAATAGTTATCGGATTATACTTGATTAATCTGTAGCCATGAACTATGAACACTGCAAATATAGAACAGAAAAAATCAACTCATTTTTAGAATTAGAGGAGTTAAAATGTCACTTTGGATAGAAAAAAATGACCCAGTAGAACTACGTTCTAATCCCACAGAAGAAGAAATACAAACTGTAATTAAAGCTGTTTATAAGCAAGTATTGGGAAATCTCCATGTAATGGAGAGCGAACGTCTAACTAGCGCCGAATCATTACTCCGAAATGGAGATATATCTGTCCGTCAATTTGTTAATATGGTTGCTAAATCAGACCTATATTCCTCCCTGTTTTTTGAACCATCTTCTTCCTATCGATTCATCGAACTAAACTTTAAGCATTTATTCGGTCGTCCTCCCCAAGATCAATCAGAAATTTATGAACACACTCGTATCTATAACGAACAAGGATACGAAGCAGAAATTGATTCTTACATAGATAGTGAGGAGTATATTAACAACTTTGGAGAAAATATTGTTCCATATCCACGAGGTGCAGGAAGTCTAGTTGGGATTAAAAATGTAGCCTTCAATCGGATGTTTGCTCTCGAACGAGGAAACGCTACAAGTGATAGGAAAAAACCAGCCCAACTGATTACAGATGTAGCTGCCAATATGGCTACGAAAATTAATAAGCCTTTATCTGGTACTGGCCTTTATAGCAACAATGTAAAACATTTCCAAATCTTTGTTACTAAAGCGGGTATTGGTCCTAGTGTGAAGCGAAGCAAGACAAGCTATATAGTAGCTTATCAGCAACTGTCTTCAAAAATCAAGAGCATTCAGAATACAGGTGGTAAGATTCTGAAGATTACCGAAGCTGTTTAATCAGAAAATTAACCTTCCGTCGCAATAAGTCCGGCTCCATAGCAATAGGGTTTGTCTTCGGTAGGACGACTTCCAAGGAAGTCGGGATGAATTATGGATGAGATTTTTGGTATTAAGCAAAACAGAACTTAGGCAAAATTCTCTTTTATACCCAAGTAGTGTAAGGTGCTTTGCAACGCACCCTACTGCTTGGAGTCGGGAAAAATTATCGATGAGATTTTTGATAGAATAAAAAAGAACTTGGACCGAACTCCAGTTGTAAATGCTACAAACAAGCGTATAAAAAAAAATTTGGCCTGAGCGAAGACTGGTTTCTATCTGTGGACGCTGTGTAAGACCAAGAGAGTTTTCGGATTCAGCAGATATTGGCCGTTGAAGTCGCAGAGCTTACGCCATCAGGGATAGCTTTGGTCTTGGGTAATTCACTAAGCCTTTTTCTGAGGGAGACGCTGCGCGTTTTAGAAGAGAAACCTATTTTGATCGAACAGGTTTGTGATTATATATCATTTTTAAAGATAGCAATATATGGATGTCGTAGAATTTGTAGAACGTTCTATAGGACGTTGGCGATCGCAACGTAGCGGTCATAATTTAGCATTTAGTCACTTTGAAGAAGTGCGCTCGACAATTGATATTGTATCCTTACCAAAAACTGCTCCGGAAGTAATAGAATTGTGTAAATCTTCTGGTGTAGATATTGCCAATGCCGTTTCTCCTTTTCAAATGAGTTGGCAAGGGGAATCAGATTGGGATGAAAATGAAGTTCTTGAAGGTAGTTGTGTATTGATACCAATACCCGATATAGATAATATTAAAAAAGGAAAATTATTGCGTTCCCAAGGTTATGCAGAAACTATTGCTGCGGTGGGAAAATATCAAATTACTGAAGATGGTACTTTTATTCTACATACAGAATATGACCGTGCTGCTGCTGAAGAAAAAATTTGGTTTGCTACTCCTAATCTCAGGTTTCGGGTATCTTTGATTAAAACGAGTGATGGTAATGGTGTATTAACTGCCTCTTTTTCATCAGAAATTCGTTCTTTGTCAATGAAGGAAAAATCATCACTAGAAGCACAAAAACAGCAACCTTTATAGAACCTAAATGAGTTCTTTTTCAATCAATATTAAATTTTTTTAGTAGGAGTCAGAACTCAGAAGTAGGACAGATGTGGGAAGCGACAATATGGGAAAATTTAATTAATTTTAGGACTGATTTTTACCTGACTCAAAAGAGCTTAAAATACTTGCCAATTATAATTATATAGCTATCAAATGGAAAATCAGACAAAATTGAATGACCTAATGACTCTAGCTAGTTGGATGGCAGGAGATTTTACTAACAAAAAACAAGCTTTAGCCAACTCAACTCTTTATGCTCATATTCATGTATATTTTCGACCTTTGCCTTATGATTTTTTTTCTAGTATAGGTTTTTATTCAGAGCAAGTTTATGATTATGACCTCTGGAGTCCATATCGCCAAGGTATTCATAAATTAGTAGAGCAAGGCGATAGAATATATATAGAAAACTACAGTCTTAAAGATTCTATTATTTACGCAGGTGCAGCACGAGAGCTAGATATTCTTAATACTATTACTCCAGAAAGTATTGAACGTCGGTATCACTGCTCAATGATTTTTAAACGAGATAAAGACAAATTTATAGGCACTGTTGAACCGGGAAATAAATGTTTGATTAACCGTAATGGATGTCAAACTTATCTAGTAAGTGAAGTAGAGTTAACTGAAAAAACATGGGTTAGCTTAGATAGAGGTATGGATATTAATACTCATACACAGATATGGGGTTCAGAAGCAGGGCCTTTGAAGTTTGAAAAACAAACAAGTTTTGCTAATGAGTTACCCATAAAAAAATAAGGCAACAAAATAGAAACTGTCTTGAGGGAGGAGTACAACAAAATGTTGCCACCGATAGCAGAAAAAAAATTACAGAGTTGGATAAGAAGTCGCCATCTGATTTGTTCTGGGAACTTTTTTTTGTTTGAGACTGTGGAATATTCTACTGTTGATAGATTTACAGAATGTGTTCAAACATTGGGGGGGAGTTTGATTTCTGTCAAACCAACTAAGAAGATTTGGATTGGTAATCATAGAAAAGTTGTTCTTTATCAAGCAAGAGCTAGTCTACATACACCCCATCACGATTTAAAACAATACTGGGTCAAGTACGGCGGTTTTTATTCTAGGTTTGATGAGCGAGGCTAAGAACACAATCAATCTATCGCTCGATAAGTATATATATTCAGTTATTCCTTAAATCTTCCCTAAAAAAGTCCATTTAGTATAAATTATACCTGAAAAATGGCAAGGTTATTTATAAAGGAATACCATAAGGAGTATACTGGAAGAAAATTTAGGTGGCCAAGGAGAGTACCAATGTCAAAAAAACGTAGTGGTGCCACCTCATATTCAGAAAGCAAGGTTAAAGTAGGCGTGTCTTTGACTCCCACTAGTGCTGAAAGGCTAAAGGAAATAGCAAAGGAACTGGGATTATCCAGGTCTGAGCTAGTCGAGCGCATCGCCAGAGGAGACTTTGCGGTTTTGAGAGAGGCGGCACAGGTAACAGTAACTTTGGATAATCAGTCGGAAGTAGTGAATAATGCTCTTAGCAATAGTAAACTACCTGACGGCAATATAGATGTTTTAACAGTTCCAGAACCATTAAATGCTTCTGATGAACAATCAAACCAATTGTTAGAAAGTTATCAGACTTTACAACAACAGTTGGAATCTCAGATGGCACAGGTTAAGCACCTAGAAGAACAAATGGCTTCAATGGTGTCAAGAGAAAGTTATGAAACTTTACAAAAACAATTAGAGGAACAAAAAGAAGCGATCGCAGATTCTCAGGAAAGACTAGATCGCTTAAAGCAACTGGAAGAGCAAGTTGCTTCGATGGTCTCCAGGGAAAGTTATGAAACTATCGAACACCAATCCCAAGAGCAGAAAATTCAAATAGAGTTATTAGAAGAGCAAGTTGCTTCGATGGTGTCAAGAGATGTTCATAATTCTTTGCACAGTCAATCACAGGAGCAACAGACTCAACTGCAAAAATTAGAAGAGCAAATTGCTTCGATGGTGTTAAAGGAAGTTTATGAAACTCTCGAACACCAATCCGAAGAGCAAAAAATTCAAATAGAGTTATTAGAAGAGCAAGTTGCTTCGATGGTGTCAAAAGAAAATTATGATTCTTTGGAGCGCCAGTCACAAGAGCAACAGGATAAGTTGCAACAACTAGAATCTCAGATTGCTTCGATGGTGTCAAAAGAAATTCACGATTCTTTGGAGCGCCAGTCACAAGAGCAACAGGATAAGTTGCAACAACTAGAATCTCAGATTGCTTCGATGGTATTGCGAGAAAGTTATGATTCTTTGCAACGTCAGTCACAAGCACAACAAGAGAAGTTGCAGCAGCTTGAAGAGCAAGTTGTATCGATGGTGTCAAAAGAAAGTTATGATTCTTTAGAGCGCCAGTCACAAGAGCAACAAAATCAGTTGCAAAATTTTCAACAGCAAGTTGCCTCGATGGTGTCAAAAGAAAATTATGATTCTTTGCAACACCAGTTACAAGAGCAACTAAATAAGTTACAACATCTGGAATCCGTACTAGCTTCAATGGTGCCAAAAGACAATTATGAAGCTTTGCAAAAGCAGTCAGAATTTCAGCAAGAAATCATAGCAGACTACCAAGAAAAACTGACTCAATTGCAGCAACAATATCATCACCAAACTGAGACAATAGAGGCTTCACAAAAACGAATTTCTGAGTTACAAACTCCAGCTATGATTGCAGAAAATCACGTTCTTAACAGATGGCAAAATCGGACTTTTTCGAGATAGTTAGTGTGAAAAAATGTGATTATATTTAGTACATCTAGAGACGTTACTTATTAATAACGTCTCTGAGGTTACTTACCACAGTAAAAATGTTTAATAAGAAAGATATCTGAATTGATTTTGGAAGCGACAAGGCTCTCTAAGTTATAATGATGAAAATAAACAAAGATCCAGATAGAATGATTTTTTCAGAAATTAAACTAATGATTGTATGCTTGATTTTTGGTCTGAAAAATTAATCCTAGATTTGTGGCAGGGTTTAAGGGAGCACCAGGAAATAAATTATCCCAGAAGATGGGGATGAGCATCCTGCCCGTCCTGATATTATTAGCGGATAAGATGCCCACAAGATATTTTGGGATAATTTTTAAATTGGAAGTCCCTAATGTTGGCATTAGCTTAGAAGCTACATTCTGCACTTCATTTTGTATTACAGGAGATTTCGGACAAATGAGGTACAAGGGGTGAATAGTAAAACTCTTGTGGTGCGGGCATCTTGCCCGCTAAAGTGTACCTCACGGGCAGCGGAAAGTGCTGTATTAAGTGTGGATCGTTCATACCTACATTCCCCACGACAAAATCTAGCATAAAAAATTAGGATTCAAGAGTAACGAGTCAGGAATCAGGAGGGAATGGCAGTCGCCAATTATCGGAATAAATTAAGCATAGATACTTAATTTATTTATTCTTTCTGATTTGACTCTGATAAAGGCCAATGATCGGGATGGAAAGTATTTACTTAATGATCAATACTCAAAGTCTGGGCTAAATAAATCTTGGTGCTTATGCTGCATTTGGTCAGTTCTTTAACATACTAGGTTAGGTAGCCGAAAAAGCTTTTCATGTCGCTCCGCGAAACGCTAGAGTTGTAGAATAGAAATGTTAGAATTTAAGCTAAAAAAGTGTTAAAGTCATTATCAGTTAAAGCTTATAGTGTTTTTTACAATCAAATAATCAAAAGTCTTATCTTCTGAACTTTTGAGGAGTTTCAATTTTTATCTCCCAACAACTCTAATGCAAACCCGAATATATACCTGAAATACTCTCTTATTTAAAGATGAATTTGTGTTTACGGATTTCAGTATCAGAGAGTATTTTGACACAGCATTAAAGTTAAAAATTGATAGAGATATTAATACTTCAATCAATTTAAAACGAGTCTGGCTGGACTTGTTCCCGACTATAAAACGCCGTAAAAATAAAGTAGTAGTAGCTAAGTCTAATACTACTTATATTTATAAGGAAGTTATGACCGTCTTTAAAGGCATCAGAAGCCCACACTGACTCTATTGTTTTGAGTGTAGTTAAGTCACGAAATGAGGTAATAATTTTAGGATTTTCATCTAAATTAATGGATTTTTAACAAATCCTGAACCGACTGCTATATCTGTTAAAATATCAGCTATGAAGGTTAAGAAATGCCTCAAAAAATAATTATAAACAATCTGATTAAAATTTACGGCAAAAAACCTCTTGCTGCTCTAAAGTTATTTCGGGAGGGAAAAAAAAGGGATGAGATATTACAATATACAGGTAATGTTTTAGGATTAGCTGATATATCTCTTGAGGTTAATCAAGGGGAAATATTTGTGGTAATGGGGTTGTCAGGTTCGGGAAAATCTACCTTGGCTCGCTGCATTAATCGTTTGATTCATCCTACTAGCGGACACATTTATATTGATGATGAAGATGTTGCTCACGCTGATGAGAAACGAATGCGAGAAATACGACTGACTAAAGTTTCGATGGTATTTCAGCGTTTTGGATTATTTCCTCACAAAACAGTAGCTGAAAATGTAGAGTATGGACTAAAGGTGCGGGGAGTTGAACGAATTAATCGTCGCCAGAAAGCGCTAGAAACATTAGAAGTTGTTGGTTTAGCTAAATGGGCAGATTATAAACCTACCTCTTTGAGTGGGGGAATGCAGCAGAGAGTAGGTTTAGCTCGTGCTTTAGCTACTGATGCAGAAATTTTATTAATGGATGAAGCTTTTAGCGCCCTCGACCCACTGACTAGGGGAGAGATGCAAGATGAATTATTGCGCCTACAGAAAGAATTGCACAAAACAATTGTGTTTATTAGCCATGATATGCAAGAGGGTTTGAAACTGGGCGATCGTATTGCCGTAATGAAAGGAGGGGAAATTGTCCAATTAGGAACACCAGAAGAATTACTCACTCAACCAAAAAACGATTATATCAGCGCCTTTACCGAAGAGGTAAACCCTGCTCAATTTATCAAAGTCGGGTCAATTGTTAGTAAAACAGCTTCTCTGAAGATTGGTCAAGATTCTCTTAGCTCTGGGCTAAAGCAAATGTTACACCATAACCTCCAACTTATATATGTGGTTGATGAGCATAATAAACCTATAGGTTTAGTAAAGAAAACAGATGTTGAAAGAAGTATCAAACAGGGAAACGAAGATATTATGACAATTATGGAAACAGATTTTTCTATGATTGATACTTCTGCTCATCTAGAAAATATTTTTCACCTTTACAAACAAGGATTTCCTCTAGCGGTAGTTGATGGAGAAAAAGAATTTAAAGGTATGGTAGAAGCATCTGATGTACTTACCAGTTTGGCGCGACAAACTACTCAAGGAAAATTACCTGCTAATTAACAAATTTATGTAGCAATAAAAGTCTCTGTACTTTAACTTTTTTCCAGTAATAATTAATATCATGTCTGGTTGAAAAGTGATAAATAGTTAGAGAGAACTCAGGAGTCAGGAGGGGGAGAAAGAAGAACAGTAGACTGTATAGGAGGTGTTGCTGTCTTACTGTAAATTTGACAATTTTATTTATCACTAATTATCCGGACATGATATAAATTTAGGACTTATGCCAAAACACGATACAAAGTAAATGGAGAAATCAGGAGAAAACGCTATATATAGTAATTGAAAACTATAACGTCTTATATATGTAGTGGTTAGAACTGGAAAAACCATCAATTTTTCGGACTGATCCTAAAACACAATACAAAGTAAATGGAAAAATCAGGAGAAAACGCTATATGTAGTAATTCAAAACTATAACGTCTTATAAGTACCTGTGCAAAATTAATTTAACATTTTTAAGGGAGTAGAAAGCAGGAAGCAGGCAGTAAGTAATAGGGAAAAAATACACTTGTATAATTTATAAGTAGAGCAAAAATCATTTGGCCTACCTACTCAAGCCTAGCCTCAAATATACAATTAATTTTGCTTGACTACTTATATGTAGTGGTTAGAACGGGAAAAGCCATCAATTTTTCGGACTAATGCCAAAACACGATACAAAGTAAATGGAAAAATCAGGAGAAAACGCTATATATAGTAATTGAAAACTATAACGTCTTATATATGTAGTGGTTAGAATGGAAAAAGCCATCAATTTTTCGGACTGATGCCAAAACACGATACAAAGTAAATGGAGAAATCAGGCAAAAAAGTAATTCAAAACTATAACGTCTTAGAGCTGATTCATAAACTAAATCTTAAACTAGTTCTGCTGCCTATTACTGTCCGCAGCGAGGGGGGTTTAGAAAGCAATTATTTTGGTCAATCCAATTATTACCCCCCGTGGCCATCTTTGGTTTAACAATCAAATTGCGAGATTGCCTCGGCTGAATTCATACTCCCTCTAGCAGATTAACTTGTTTGATTGTCGCCTCGCTTTGGACAACTTTAGATTTTCTTTATAAATTAGCTCTTATATATGTAGTGGTTAGAACTGGAAAACTTGTAAACCCTAGTCCTGCAAAATTATTAATTTCCAGCCAGAGTAATATAAATTAAATAGTCTCTAAAAACATACTTATCAACCACTTTAGTAGAAAAATATCTGTAGGTAAGTGACTGTCTAGAAATTTGGATTAAATCTCAAAGCACAGGAGTCAGTAAATTTTGTTCAACTTTTTCTCTATATCCAACTACTTCATAGCTACAACTCAACGAGGATTAGAAACAGTATTAAATCCCTTCCAACTTTACACTTTACCCCTAGATGAATGGGTTAACAATGCTGTTAACTTTCTGGTTGACAACTTTCGCCCACTATTTCAAGCCATTAGCCAACCCATTAGGGGAACTCTAGAAATAATTAAATCTGGCTTTCTCGCCACTCCTCCCTTAATTTTTCTGATAATTATCGGCCTACTAATCTGGCAATTAGCAGGAAAAAAAATAGCTCTCTACAGCGTCATAGCTCTTTGTATAATTGGTTTTTGTGGAGCCTGGGAAGCAGCAATGGTTTCTCTGGCGCTGATTTTAACTGCTGTAATATTTTGTATGTTGGTAGGCATTCCTTTAGGTATTGCCTCTGCCATTAGCGATCGCCTCAACAAAATTTTGCGTCCTATTCTGGATGCCATGCAAACTCTTCCTACCTTCGTCTATCTGGTGCCTGTAGTTATGCTATTTGGTATTGGAGAAGTTGCAGGTATTATTGCCACATTTGTTTTTGCAGTTCCCCCTCTAATTCGTCTGACAAACCTGGGCATTCGCCAAGTATCCCCAGAAGTAGTAGAAGCTGCACTTGCTTTTGGCTCAACTCCCCAACAAGTATTATGGGAAGTACAAATTCCCTTAGCTTTGCCTACTATCCTTGCTGGCACAAACCAAGCAATTTTGTTGGCCTTATCAATGTCAGTTGTCACCTCAATGATTGGGGTAGAGGGATTAGGGCAAATGGTATTACAAGGTCTGGGTCGTTTAAATGTTGGGTTAGCTGCAGTGGGAGGATTGGGTATTGTTTTAATTGCGGTGATGCTTGACCGTATCACTCAAGGTATTAGTCAGGGACATCTTCTTTCTTGGCAAGAGCGGGGTTTGATTGGATGGTGGCGCTCTTCTGGCTTTTTCAAAAAGAATGGGGCAACTCTTGGCATAACTGTTTTGGTTGGTTTACTAGTTAGTGTTATGTCTTGGCAATTAATGCCTCAAACTACCTTACGCTCAACAGATGAGTTATTACCAGGTAAAGGAATAATCGTCCGTCCTAGTTCTAGTACTGAAACTTACGGTGTATTTATTACAGGAATTGTTAACATTGGCCTGGAGAAATTGGGGTATGAGGTTAAAAAGCAAAAACAACTGAGTGTTCCTGCAATGCACATTGCTGTTAGGAATCGTGACTTAGAATTTACTGGCTCTCATTGGGAAACTGCACATAAAGAATTCTTTGATCAAAATGGTGGGGAAGATATATTAGAACGGGTCGGAACACTTGTTTCTAATTGTGTGCTTGGATATCAAATAGATAAAAAAACCGCTGAAAAATATAATCTTACTAATTTATCACAACTTAAAGACCCAAAAATTGCTAAACTTTTTGACTCTGATGGTGATGGTAAGGCAAATTTAATCGGTTGTACTGCTGGCTGGATGTGTGAAAAAGTTATTAATCATCATTTGCAGGTTTACGGACTTGAGGATACGGTCGAGCACATTCAAGGAGATTATTCTGCTCTGTTGGTAGATTCTTTGGCCCGCTATGGGCAAGATCGACCGATTTTTTACTTTACCTGGAGACCCCATTGGTTAGGTTCTGTTTTAAAAGTAGGGAAAGATGTGGAATGGTTGAATGTTCCTTTCACATCTTTGCCAGAAAATATGGGAAATTTGACAGAAAAAGACACTTCATTAAATGGAAAAAATCTTGGTCTTCCAATTGATAGAATTAGGATCTTAGCGAATAAGAAATTTTTGCAGGATAATCCAGTTGCTAAAAGTTTATTTGAACAGATTTCGATTCCAATTAAGGATGTCAATATTCAACAGGAAAAAGTTAAAAATGGGGAGAGTAAACCTGCGGATATTCGCCGTCATGCTGAGGAATGGGTTACTAATCATCAAGAATTATTTGATAGTTGGTTGGAAGTAGCAATAAAGTCGGTATTAAGTATTGGTGTGATATTTCAGTTAAACTAGGCAATTGTATAACCACAATCACTCGTATTCCGAACCAGAATTTTCACTTGAAAATCATCCCGATTCTCTGTTTCACAACCCAATCTATTAGCTGCACTTCCCCAACTTATCGATGTATTAATCGATCTATTTTGTACTTGATTCTACTATATTTAAAATCAATAAATCGTTTTCTAAATAACCATTTTTTCTCAGATATGCTGATGTTATACCATTTTTCATAAGCGGGAAAAGCTACATTATTTAAGAAATATAACCATTGATTTAAGGTTTTTTAAATAGTGTATTCTTTTGCCCTTTATAAGCCATTATCAACCATTTTTTGATATAGTTCTGGATTTTTTTTGAGGCGACAAATCGCTCCAAGAGCTTCTTGAGATGAACGGATAATTATAAAATCTAAGTCAGTTTTTCGTTCTGCCATAAAACCTAATTCAGGGGTTAAAATAGCAGGAACACCTGAGTGCCAAGCATTAATCAGCTTGATAGAGCCTTTATTGGGATAATGATTGTTATAATCAAAGCTTCGTGCTGCTACAATGACATCCAAATTAGTATAATCGTTCCATTGGGAAGTATTCCAAATTGGTTGCCAATAACAATCGAGCGAGATTCGCAATAGACTCTTGCCATGCTTTGGATTTTAATTCTGGTGCTAATTGACTTCTTGTACCGATGTAAGAAATATTTTTAACTAAAGAAAGTATGACGTTTTATATCTCTGGAAATTAATCCTGGCATTGGCCAATGGCTAATGAAATAGGGATTCCAAATAGAGTTTTTGGTCTTTTCCCTACTAGACGGATTATGAACAATGTGTAAGTGTGCCGAGGGGTGATATTCTTTATCACTTTTGACACAAATTAACATGACTTCATCAAGAAAAGGATTGTTATTATCCAATGTATCTCGCTCAGCAATTAAAATTCCTTTGTTTGGGATTTTCTTAGCTATTTCACAGGGAAAGCCAGATTTTTTAAGATGGAAATAGGTTTGGGCTATCCAAGGCGTAAAATTACTATGAAAACCTGTCCATTGAGTTTGCTCTTCCTGAATTTTTTTTTGTCTAGTTTCGTCAGGAGCATAAAAATAAACTTTTGACATATAATTACACCTATTTTTGATTAAAAATAACAAAAACTTTTCCTGCTATCTTGTTGGTATGAGGATTAAAGATGCATCAGCCTCTAGCAACATTTTTTTCAATCATTTCTTCTAATAATTTACGAGTTAAACAACGACGTTCAGAAGAATAAGTCATCAAATTAACACCATTCATCATCCGCACCGTACTAACACGAACTCGAAAATCATCCGTCATAAACCAACAACGTTCTTGTCCTTGATTTCTTTCATACTCTGTATCAATTGTCAATACCCCATCGGCAGCAAAACGATATCTACCCACCACTGGAATACCTTCCACATAACCACGATTACGCAAGAATTTGCCAGTTGTACCTATGTCGGAATCAGGAATATCAACTAAAATAGCAGCATAATTTGGATTAGGTTCATCATCATCTAAATTATCTTGCCAATTAAAACTTGCACCACCTGTTGCTAAACTTGGATTGACATTTTGCTCTTCGCAAACTTCAATAACTTTTGGGTCATCTTTTGCTAAAATTTTGATAATTATATTAGATTCTCCTGACTCATCCTCAACAGAATCAAAATGATGGACTGTACGTTGGGAAAACCATGTTCCCTCACTTTTGAGAAAAAAATCCATCATTGTCATTGGTGCTGTGAATTGCATCTTTTTTTTTACCTCTAAAGTTTTGTTAATGTCTGAGAGATTTTTAGTTAATAAAAATCAATATAAATTTAGTTTATACTCATACAATTATCAGGGCTATTTCATTCTAAACTTTGCCATGTTATGTCTTGACGAAAAGAGGTTATTTCGAGCTTTAGACAATTCATCTTTCCCTATCTGAAAGTAAGTAAATTCATTGCTAAAATCTAGAATGAAATGACCCTGTACAATTATAGGATAAATCAAATAGAGACTTTTGAATAGATCATGAACGAAATGGAATCAACTGTAAACAGCAAATCCGCTTCAAGTAAAATGCAGTTTCAATCAGCGACAGAAATTATTCAAGCCTATAAGCAAAACAAAAATCTTACAGGTAGTAATTTACAAGGTATAGATATTAGTGAAGTTCAACTATATCAAATTAACCTGAGTCAAAGCAATTTACAACAGACCAAACTACATAATACAATCCTAATAGGAGCAAACTTGAGTGGAGCAAACTTGAGTGGAGCAAATCTCAAAGGTGCCGATTTACGAGGAGCTAATTTTCAGGGAGCTAACCTAACTGGGGCAGATTTAAATAATGCTTATCTGAATAGAGCTGAACTACAAAAAGCTAATCTTGCTAATGCTAACTTAGAGGGAGCTAAATTACAGGTAGCTTACTATGATAGTGAAACAATTTGGCCAGAAGAATTTGCTTATAAAAAGTCTGGAGCTGTAGGTCCTGGAGCTAACTTAAGTGGAGCTTTTTTAAATACAGCTTACCTCAGAGGTGCTGACTTGCGCGGTGCAAATCTGCGGGGTGCTTATTTGAGTGGGGCCGACTTAACAGAAGCAAATCTAGAAGGAGCTGCTCTGAGTGGGGCCAATCTCAAGGGGGCTTTTTTGACAGGTGCTTATTTACGGGATGCTCGACTCAATGGGGTAGAGTTGGAAGGGGCCGATATGCGAGCTGCCGATTTAACGGGGGCTACTTTGGATAATATTCCTAGCATTGCTGGAGTTGATTTTACTTTGGTTCAGGGATTAAGTGATGATGTCAGAGCTATGTTATCTGGATATCCTGGTAAAGAGTTGGGTACTTGGAATTCTTTTACTCGTAGTCATACACAGAATAGTTTGTTATGTGACATACTCCCACACTGATTACAAGAATCAGATGTGGGCTTCTCAGCGACTCTACTATGTAGACATAAGTTAAACTAAGCAAACCCATTTCTGATTTCCCTTTATAGGGTCTGCTTGTCTTCAGAACCGTGCTTGAGACTTTCACCTCACACGGCTCCTCTCCTAAACGTCCCTTTTCATGGGCAC
>JBARXI010000540.1:0-5154 GCA_049647275.1 Microcoleaceae cyanobacterium | reverse complement strand
ATTCGCCTTTCTTTGTTACTGCCAGAGAAAAATCCGTAACTTTTTTACTTAAATCTATACTTTCATCACCAAACTCAGATTGTAATAATAAAACCTGACTATAATAATCTATTGCCGATAGCCAATTTTGTTTTCTTTCCAGAATTGCTCCTAACTCAAAATAAAGCCTTGCAGCTAGACTTTTATTTTTCCCACATCCGACTATATTCAAGCCAATTTTGTAAACAACAATTGCAGCGTTTAATTTTTGTTGCTTTGCTAAACTTTGACCAATTTTATTATAAATTTCTGCCTCAAGTGGGCGATATTGTAAAGCTTTTTGATAATACTGTTCGGCTGCTTCATAAGAACCATCTTTCATTGAAACATTACCTAAATAAACATATATTTCTCCCAATTCTTGAGTATATTTATGCTTATTTATCTCACCTCTTTTTGTATCTTTCAGTAATTTATTGACAGGTAATTTTTGCCAACCATTTTGACAAACTTCCGTAGATTCTTTCTCTAATTTTTGCAGTTTTCTGAGAAACCTAACACAAGCAACCTTGGCAAAATCTAGCTCCTCCGATTTCCTATTTAGATAAGGAATTAACCTTGTTTCTACTAAACGGCAATAACGATTAACAAATTCATTATCTGCAACAATTTTTTGAAAACAAATCATTGCCTCTTCTACCCTACCTATAGTCATTAAAGAAAAACCACAATCACTATAAGCAAGAATATTATCCGATTCTAAATTAATAACTGTTTTAAAACTTTCTATTGCTAATTCATGCTGATTAATGCTTTGTAAAGCTTTGCCTAAATTATAATGAGCAAGTGCTAATAATGGGTCTAGTTTTATCGCATCATAGTAAGTAGCGATCGCTTTTTCTGGATTTAGTTGAAAGAGGATATGACCCAGATTATTATATAAATTTGCAGCATCTGGTTGAATCGAAATTCCCTGTTGATAAACCGAGATAGCCTCGTCTACTTCATTTATCTGAGCTAAAATGCAACCTAAATTATTGTATGCTTCTACAAAGTCTGGCTTCAGTGAAATTATTTTCCTATATATATCTATAGCTAATTGATACTTTCCTTGTAAGTTGAAAATAACACCTAGACCAAAGTAAGCATTTATATAGTTAGGGTCTAGACTAATAGCTTGATGATAGAGATGAATAGCTTTCTCTAAATCCCCAGCTTGATATAATATGTTACCTAGATTATAATATACTTGAGGCCATTTAATTCCTAGCTTTATTGCCTCTTGATATTGAGAAATTGCCTCTTCAAACCATTTTTGTTGACTATATAACTCGGCAAGATAAGCATGAATCTCTGCTAATTCCGGTTCAATTTCTAAAGCTTTGGTAAAGGCAGACATAGACTGTTGAATGTTGCCCTGTCTTTCCCATACTTGCCCCATAATTAAGTAAGCTTCAGCACAGTTTGGTTGTTGTGCTAAAATTTCCTGGCATTTATTTAATGCTTGACTCAACTTGCCTTGAGTCAGCGATAATTTTGCTAACCTCAGAGACTTTTCTATTATCATCTTTTAGGTAGCGTCGCTCGATAATAGATGTGAATTTAAACCTTTGGTTTTGTTGATGAAAATAACTTGAAGAAAGAAAAAATTTTGATTTTTTATCCCCCCTACAGAAAGAGGGGGGGTTAAGTTAAATTATTAGTTTGGGTTTTACCCATGTTTAAAACCCGAATACTAATAGGGGAAAGCAAAAAAGGTATCTATACTAAAATTAACCCTGTATTTATAAGTGGGTCTTATTGTTTAGAAGATTTCAAAGTCTTCGTTGGTAAGTGCACTACCTGGATCGATTCTGGCAATTTGCTCTTCATCACCTGTTCCTGATGTTGGGTTGTAGTAAATTAAACCACTATTGGGGTCATAAACAATGGCCGCTGTGACTCCCTCACTACCAGCAGGATTAAAGTCTTCAATCACAGCAAATTCATCGGATGATAGACTGCTAGAACCTGCTAAAGCTGCAAAAGCACCAGGGCCAGTAGTATTGAGTCCGATCTTATCTCCTTGGGCAGAACTAAAGTCGGTCAAGCTGTCTGTTCCATAGCTACCATCTTGATCGAAGAAGAAGAAGAAGGTGTCTGCTCCAGCGCCACCTGTTAAGGTATCATTACCCTTATCCCCTGAAATGAAATCATCACCAGTACCACCATTAACTGTATCATTACCTTTACCACCAAACAGGGTGTCGTTACCACCACCACCTTCTAATAAATCGTTGTCCCGATTACCAAAGATAAAGTCATTACCCTCACCACCTCTTACTATGTCATTGCCTCTATCTCCATAGAGTATGTCATTGCCACCTTCACCTTCGACGATATCATTATCCTTACCGCCTCTGATACAGTCGTCTCCTTCACCACCAAGTATAGAGTCGTCTCCTTGATTACCATTGATACTGTCACTGCCAGTTCCACCAGCAACACTATCATTGCCAGCTCCAGCAGATATATCATCATCGCCTCCTCCACCAGCTAATAAATCATCGCTAGCCAAGGCAGATATATCATCAGGACCATCACTTCCGGGCAACCTATCTGGATTAGGAGTTCCTACTAAAGTGCGTCCTCCCCGTTCGTTAGCTACATTTACTGATGGTTCTGTTTCAGTACCCTCTGGAATAAATACTCTGGTCACTTGCTTACCTCGTTTTTTACTAATTACTATTGGTGATTTATCTGTAATTTGCTCAAAGAGCTACTTTTAGATTCTGTATAGATGGCCTTTGCCGTTCATATATATCTATCTTTTTTTTAGGAAAAATTCAACCCTTGTGAATTAAGACATCACAATGATAATAATGGTTCCCCAGACAGCAGACTATTGCCTGATTAGATCGTTCCTATTTCAGGAATTTTGGCCAGGAAGTTTTCTGCTTAAACGGATACATTTTTTAGAAAGTTTTGCTAATGTACTATATTTTCGTGCTTTTACATTTTTAGACTATATATTATTTCATCTGTGAATTTTCTAATAGAGACAAATTTTTTTAGTATCAAACATGAACGTATCACAGTTTAGCATAGTCTTGCTTATTGTCAATTGATAAATTAATTTAATTATGATTATGGATAAGTCTGAAATTTTATATTACACAATTAAGTGTTTGTTTGAATAGTTTTGGGATTGCTAGTAGCCAACTTGGCAAAACAGTTTTTATCATAAAATATTTATCTATTTTTTTTTAGGAACAAAATTTAAACTTTTTACGTCCCCTGCTGGAATTGCACAATATTAGCTTCAACAACCATTCATCCTAGACCGGACGATCGTGCCAGTGTCGGATGAATGGTAAAAACATAGGGATGAAAGTTGACACGAGTGAGGTCAAATTAAAATTGAAAACTTTGCTAACCGAAAAATTGGGTCTGAAGTTTCCCCCTGAAATGGGAAACTTTAATTTTTTGTTTATATTGTATTGTAGTAACAAATATACGGTCTTAGTAAAATTATAGACAAAAAATATGAAGGAGAGACTCTCAATAAAATCTGTTCATAATAGTTTTTATAGTTTTATTATTTATGTTTTGATCGACGCATTGCTAAGAAAAATAATTATATTGTAAACCGTTTTTTTTTGATTATTTTTGCTGGGATAGTAATTTAAAATAATACATAAATATCGTTTTCTAAAGGCATTTCTGGCTATTTATTAGATGTATTTTTCCAGATTAATATATCTTCAAAACCTATTAATGGTCGCTATATTAATCTTTTAAGTACCTACACAGAATTGATTACCTAATCCAATTTCCTGTAACCCTTGCAGTAAAAAAGTTTCTGTTTTGAAAAATGTGTAATTAATTTTGTTTACCTGCTTATATTATTTTACATTAAATAAAAGAATATCAAATTATCAAAATAATTTAGTATAATTAGCAATAAATTGAATAAAATAAATAATGAATAATTGATAAAAATCAAGAATAAAGTCCTGGGTATTCTATAAACAGTAACAAGAAAATCCTAGATACACTTAGCTACAATTATCTTTCAATTAGTAGGTGGGCATAAATCAAGGTAAAATATAAAAGTACCATTTAAACCTGAAATTGCGGCGCAATGCCTTCTCCTCTAAAAATTCGTCTAACTGCTGAAAAAAAGCAATGTTTATTTGAGTTAAAAAGTCATCCCAAAATCCCTAAAAGAACTAAGCAGAGAGCGGAGGCTTTAGTCTTGAGCGCTCGTCTATAGAAAGTATCAGCAATAGCCGTTCATTTAAACTGTGCAGATAAGACAGTTTGTCAAACATTTTACCGTTGGTTAACTCAAGGCAGAGAGGGATTATTCGATTCCCCACGTTCAGGAAGAAAACCGGTTTGGACTACTGAAGATATAAAATATATTGAAGACTGTTTAGAGAAAGAAGAAAGAACTTATAATAGTCGCCAATTACTCGAGAAATTAAAACCAGAAAGGTCAGTAGAAATTAGTCATGACCGCCTGAGAAAAATCTTAAAAAAAAAAGAGTGGAGATGGAAAAGAACAAGGGGTTTGTTTAAAAGGGAAGCAAAAAGAACAGGATTTTTGCCAGAAGAAAAAAGAGCAAGAATTGCTAAAATCTTACGATAAAAAGGGATACATCAAACTAAAATACGAGCGATAAAGCCGGATGCGAGTCTGTGGAATTCACGCCCGCTACAGCTACATTAAGAAAGGAGAACAGAAAAAAATACAACAAAAGAAAAAGAGAGGAAAAAGATTAAGTATCTTGGGACTATTTAGCCAAGAATCAAGCTTTGAATATGGACTAAAGTTAGGAGGTATAATCAGTAAATCTGATATAGAAATGATAAATTGGCTAGCCCAAAAAGCTAAAGAGACTCTAAATAAAACGGGAAAAATCACAGTGATTGTTTGAGATAATTATAGTATCCACAAAAGTAAAGAAGTCAAAAAAAATCTAGAAAGATGGAGAAATAAAGGATGGAATTTTTTCTTTATTTCTGCTTATAGCCCAGAATTAAATTCGATTGCAACAAAGTGGCATCAATTAAAAACTCATGAATTAATTATCTGGGAGAATGTTTGAGGATGAATATGATGAACGTAATGGCTGTTATAGATGGCAGAAAAAAAGTCGCAAAAACAATAATTGTGTGTGTGCATATTTA
>JBARXI010000539.1:0-2805 GCA_049647275.1 Microcoleaceae cyanobacterium | reverse complement strand
ACACCTAACACCTAACACCTAACACCTAACACCTAACACCTAACACCTAACACCTAACACCTAACACCTACAACCTAACACCTAACACCTAACACCTACCACCTAACACCTTCTTCTACGGCTGATGAATTTCTCCTAACATTACTTCTACTTTTGCTCCAGTAACTTCTGGTAAGTTACTAGGGATTTCTAAAGACCTCCAATAAGCTAAAACTGCAAAGGCGATCGCTTCTTTGAAATCTACATCTACCCCCAATTCTGAAGTGGTCAATACTGGAATTGGTGCTAATAATTTCTGTATCCTTTCTTTTAAATATAAGTTATGGCTGCCACCGCCACATAATAATATTTGGTCTGGCAAATTCGGTAAAAATTTACGATAGCTATGATTAATTGAAGCTGCTGTTAATTCTGTAATAGTTGCCAGTATATCGGCTGCACTTAAATTATAATTTTCGGCATCGCTAAGACAGTTAAATAAGTAGTCTTTACCAAATAATTCTCTACCTGTAGATTTGGGGGGTTGTTGTTGGAAAAAGTCTTGTTTTAACCAGTTTTCAACTAACTCTTGACATGGTTTCCCATTGGCTGCCCATTCTCCATTTTTGTCGTAGGTTTTGCTGCCTTGGGAAAAGTGTTGTACTGCTAAATCTAAAAGTGTATTGCTCGGCCCGGTATCCCAACCTAAAATAGTTTTTTGAAGGTCTACTGCATTTTGACTTTTCATATAAGCGACATTGCCAATTCCACCTAAATTTTGCACGCAGCGACTATATTCTGGGTGGCTCAGTAAATGAATATCGACACAAGGAACTAAGGGCGCACCTTGACCGCCAACTGCAATATCGGCAGCCCGGAAATTACTAATAGTAGGAATGCCTGTTAAATTGGCAATTAATTCTCCACGGCCTAACTGAACACTATAGCCCAATTTTTGAGCGGGTGGACGGTGATAGACGGTTTGACCGTGAGAGCCAATTAATTGAGCTTTTATACCATAATTATCATTAATAGTCAATGCTGCTGTCGCAAATTGTTGGGCAATAGTATCATCAAGTTCGGCCAACTCAGCCATTGAAAGAGATGCACCGCCACAAACATCAAGAATTTGCGATCGCAATTTTTCTGGGTAGGGATAAGTCGCTGCTGCCAGTAGTTCAACTTTCAAACTTGTTTGAGCACCAGCAACATCAACCAAAGCTGCATCTATACCATCAACAGAAGTGCCACTAATTAAACCAATAACTTTGGTCATTTCCCCTTACCAACAGCTACAACTATTACTGTAATATTATCGTGACCACCTTCTTCCTTAGCAGCATTTACCAGTTTTTCAGCAACAGCTTCACAAGCATCACTAGAACTTAAAATAGGTGCAGCCTCAAAAATAGGCGTAATTAACTCTTCAGATAAATCTTCTGTCAAACCATCACTGCAAAGTAAAAAGCGATCGCCAGACTCAACATCCACAGGAAAGAGGTCTACCTTGCCCATATCTTCCCTACCCAAACATTGGGAAAGCACATGACGCCAGGGGTGAGACCTAGCTTGTTCGGGTGTCAGGGAATTTTTTTTCACTGCCTGAGCTACCCAAGTTTGGTCTTCTGTAATTTGTTCGATATCTTTGCCCCGAAAGCGATAAAGACGAGAGTCACCCACATTTGCACACCAAGGTTGTTCCTCTCGAAGGATAAAAACCACAGCAGTTGTACCCATATCTGAACGTTCTGGGTTTGCTTGCTGGTCTTCTATAATTGCTTCATTTGCTCTAATAAAGGCCGCTTCTAATAACTTGGGCGACGGTTGAGAGTCTGACCAATTACTATCAAGATGAGCTTGAATCACTTCTGTCGCGATTCTACTTGCTTCTTGGCCACCTGCGTGTCCTCCCATGCCATCTGCGACGATAAAGAATCGACCTTCCGGGTCCATGTAGTAAGCATCTTGATTAACTGAGCGGACACATCCTGTATCTGAAGTGCCGGCGAAATTCCGTTTCATTAAATTTAGTTTAGTGCTTTTTGTCCAGCTTGGAGAGGTATTATCCACCTTTATCATAAATATCCTATGTAATATGTCTACCTATTATATAGCAATCCTAAATAGGTTGTGATAGATATAATAACAGTCAATATTAACTTAAAACCTCTTGAATTCTGACTCCTTGAGGTCGCCCTACCGACGGCGACCCTAACTGAATTCTGACTCCTGTCGGGGTGATTTCTTCCTGAATGCTTTCGGTGCGTAAATTACCTCTACCACTAAAATATTACAACTAAAATAGGATTGCTATAGCATTAGCTTTTAGTCAATAATATAACCGAACTTCAACTTTGAACATCACCTTCTACAGAGGTATTATTTGTGATATATAGTAGAAAATTTTGATGGTGATGGAGTAGAAATATCCCTAATAAATAGATAATGATATTAATAATTTATTAGGGATCGTTTGATAGAGTGGCAGATACAGCATATTCCATGTAAATGTGGCTGTTGGTAGTAGACCGACACATTTAAAATGGTGCCTGGCGACGGATTGTTAAATACTTTTTACAGCTTAGATTTTTGCCGTCTAACACACCCTACAAATTTTGCTCAAATGGTGCCTGGCGACAGATTTTTCAATACTTTTTACAGCTTAGATTTTTGCCGTCTAACATATCCTACAAATTTTGCTCAAATGGTGCCTGGCGACGGATTTTTCAATACCTTTTATAGCTTAGATTTTTGCCGTCTAACATATCCTACAAATTTTGCTCAAATGGTGCCTGGCGAAGTATTTTTAAATACCTTTTATAGCTT
>JBARXI010000538.1:0-7513 GCA_049647275.1 Microcoleaceae cyanobacterium | reverse complement strand
TATCTAGTTTTGCCTATTAAGTAGGTTGGCATAATTAAAAATCAAACAGTTGTAGGGTGGGCAATGCCTATCAGTGTCTTTGTCTAAAAATTTTAGCTTCCTGCGCGCATTGCCCACATTATGCGTTTATTTATGCCGATTTACTTATCAAATCCAGTAGTATCGGTATGATTCAGTATTAAGGGATAAGAGTGCATATTGTAGGAGCAAACGGCCTTTCGCCCCTAATGATGGTATGACGATAAAGGAAATTATTTACTCCAAAGCCAGCGGATTTGATATAAAAGGTAACAGGAAAGAGATTGGGGAGATTTCGTTGATTCGATAAAATCTAGTTTAAATATGCCTGAGCCGATATCAATCCTCCGTGCGGTTTTGTAGAAAATATCTTAGCAAAAGTAAACAAGAAAAAAGTGTAAAAGTTTCAGAATTTTTATCAATAAAAAATCCAAATTTGTCATCTTGAAACTAAAATAGCTGCAAAATAGACAAAAAACTTATGGATAAACTTCTAAAAGAAATACCTAGAGGGGTTGCCTACCGCATTTTTGTATCTGGCTAATCCGACGGTTCTTTTACCATACTCCTACCAACAGCCTAACAATTTGTATTCAAATCTACCACTTAAAACCTAATTACTTGTAGCAATTTTTTTTCCAAATGATATAAAAAATAAAGCCTCAGCTACAGTATCAGATAATTAGCTTAACTTGAAATTAAACTGTTTTTTGTGTATTTTGCAACAATATTTATGAGATTTTAATTAATAAATATTGTTGCAAAAAATTATTAAAATATTAAGAGAATATAATCTTTGAGCGATCAAAACAAAACTCAGTTAAAGTGAAATTATGAGAAATTTGATAGGGTGCAAAATAAAAAGAAATGATTGTGTGGCAGATTGGATAAAAGTATTGTAACTTCAGCAACTAGGGAAAATAAACTTGGTATACAAACATGAGGTAGTTGAAATAGCAGTAAGATTGGCAAAAACATTTGCAATTTTCTACACCCTGAGATAGATAAAAAATAACCTCTTTAAAGAGAATATAAGCTATCATTAGTATCATTAGATCAAACTATAAATATCATACTGCTCTATCATTCAGCAACTCAAGCTTATGCAAACTTTCATATTTATATGGTTGGGACAAATTGTTTCCCTATTAGGTTCTAGTCTGAGTGAATTTGCTTTGGCAGTATGGGTGTATCAAACCACAGGTTCGATTACCCATTATGCTCTTTTATCCTTATTCATTCATCTACCCAGTGTCTTCATTTCACCATTTGCCGGTGCAATGGTAGATCGTTGGAGTCGGCGTCGGGTAATGATTGTTAGTGACTCAATTACTGGAGTTGTGGCATTGGCAATTATGCTATTACTATTCTCCAATCATCTACAAGTTGGGCATATATATATAGCAGTAGCAATTAGTTCTGTCTGTAATGCTTTTCAATGGCCTGCTTATATATCTGCTATCACTCAACTTGTACCAGATAGACATTTGAGTCGTGCTAATGGTATGGTGCAAGGATCGATAGCAACAGCGAGAATTTTAGGTCCAAGTATAGCAGGATTTCTGATTGCAACAATTCAGCTTCACGGTGTACTGTTGGTAGATTTTAGCACCTATATATTTGCTTTTATCATCCTATTGAGTGTGAAATTCCCCAGACGGCAAAAGAAAACTAACAGACGCAAGGTGAATATTGAGCAGTTATGGCAAGAAGTTGTTTCAGGCTGGAATTATGTGGTGGTGCGCTCTGGTTTGCGGAAGTTGACAATATTCTTCGGTGTCATCTATTTAAGCGCTGGAATATTACAAGTTTTATTCCTGCCAATGGTATTGAGTTTTGCCTCCAAACAAGAGCTAGGAATAGTAATGTCTGTTAGTGGCATTGGAATGTTGTTAGGTAGTGTGGTAGTAAGTTTATGGGGATGTTCTAAGCGCCGAATAGAGGGCATATTAATATTTGCATTTGTGCAGGGTTTATGTCTATGTTTAGGAGGATTTAAAACTTCTGTAGTTTTAGCTGCTATGGGCGGTTTCGGTTACTTATTTTCTAGAGCTATTATCCTCAGTTTAAATCATACTATTTGGCAAAAGAAAGTACCTCATGAACTACAAGGGCGGGTCTTTGCTTTGCAAAATATGCTGGAAAAGTTTTTATTAGTAACTACCCACTTGAGTGCAGCACCTTTAGTTGAGTTTGTGTTTAAGCCTTTGATGAGTGACAATGGAATGTTGTCAAGTAGTATGGGAAAAGTTATTGGAGTGGGAGATGGCAGAGGAATGGCTTTGTTATTTGTGTTAATGGGTGTATTAAATATAGGAGCAGTATTGGTTGCCTATCGCACGCCTGAGTTGCGAAGAGTTGAAAGAGAGTTACCAGATGCACATAAATTTCAAATGGATAGAGTCGAACAAGATAATTCTGAACAAACTGTATTGATGTAATATCAAATCTTAAAAATGTAAAATTTTGGCTTAAAATTTTTGCTAGGTAGTCATGCAAAATTAATTACACATACTCTAAAGCTAAAAAGCATAAGTTGTAAAAATTACAGCGAGTAAATAATGGTAATTAATTTTGCCTTGGTAATTACATATCCTAAAATATTGCTTGGGTTTGAGGTGTGGTAAAAAATAGCAAAAAACAACAACTAAAGCTACTTTTGACATTTATAAAATCAAGAAGCTGTAGGGATAATTTATGAAGTACCCTTTCTATATTAATAATTGAAATAGTCATCAAGCATACCATGATTTTTTCAAAATGCGATAAATCAAAAAAAATATATTAGGACTTACGGAGCAAATCTACCTGTAAAGTTTATTGGAACTAACCTTACCGAGTAATTAAGGTTTAAAGCCTCTCCTTTAAAGGGGGAAAAGCGGTAGTTTTGCGCTTGGCACAACTTTGTTAACGCGGAGCATTCCGGAGGAAAAAGCGGAGCAGACAGTCAAAATAAAAGAAAAAATTTGCCTGAAGCGTCAATTCTATAATTTTCAAGGAGAGGTAATTATTAATTATGAATTATTAATTTTTCAAAGTACAGCTAGCGTATAACAGACAATTTTGAGTCAGTCTTGTAAATATTTTCTTCCCTACAATAAAGATAATTTCAGCTTGTAGCTATATGAGTTTATAGCTAATTTTTTGTGAAAGTTGATTCTAGGGAAGATTGTTTTTGACAAAAAAATAAGGTCTCAAGCCTCCCCTTTTAAGGGGATAAAAAAGAAAAGGAGGTACTGATAGCAAAGCTCCTCTGCAAGAGGCTAACGCAGTTCCTCTGTAAGAGGCTAGCGTAGTTACGACCCAGGAGGCTAACTGATAACTGAAATGACTGGTATGATTTAGTTCAAGTCAAAACTACTATCATTTTTAAATTAATCATTCTGTTATTTATTCAAATTTTAGCTGCCATTTTTAATTAACTATCATCTAGGAGGTATAATAGACTTTTTCCCAGAGCGCAAAGATGAAAATAAAAAATTCCATCATAATTGCAATTATTGTAATTATTCTACTTGTTGTTTCTCTTTCTCAGACTCTAGTTCACTTATTAACTGAAGCATGGTGGTTTAATGCAGTTAATTTTGCTAATGTTTTTTGGACGAGGATAAGTTGGCAAATATGTCTGGGGGTTGGTACATTTATTATTTATGCTTTGTTTCTCTGCGGCAACTATTGGATAGCTGAAAAATTGACAAGCGAGCGCTCATTTCGTTTTTTAGAAGGAACTGAATTAGCACCCTATAGTAATACTTTTGCCAAAGTTATAGCAGGTCTAACTATTGTACTCATATCTTTAAGTGCCGCCGCAGCAACATCCCCAGCTTGGGAGACATTTTTAAAATTCTTAAAAGCTACAGACTTTCAGCTTCAAGACCCAATTTATCAACGCGATATAGGCTTTTATCTATTTACATTACCTTTATATGAAGGAATAAAGAATTGGCTATTGACCTTATTATTTTGCGGATTAGTTATTGCGGTTGTAGTTTATGCTTTAAAAGGTAAATTTACCAATCAGCGACAATGGCAAAATTTCTTAACTGGTTCAATCAAAACCCATATTAGTATTCTACTGGCAGGGATGGCAATTTTAGTTGCTGTGGGATTTTGGTTAGAACGTTATGAATTACTTTTTGATTCTAATGGGGTAGTTTTCGGCGCTGGATATACAGATGTTAATGCTAAACTCTTTGCCTACTGGGTAATGACAATAGTGGCATTATTATTAGCGATAGTTTGTGTATTTTCAGTCTGGAAAAATAATGCTCTCTGGCCGACTTATGGCATAGTTATTTATATAGTTACTTTTGGATTATTCAATGTTTTATATCCAGGATTTCAGCAAAAATTTATAGTTAATCCTAACGAACTCGAAAAGGAAAGACCATACATAGCAAATAACATTAAATTTACTCGTAATGCCTATGGTTTAAATGATGTAGAAATCAAAAGTTTTCCAGCCAAATCAGAATTAGATAGCCAAACATTAGAAAATAATCAAGCCACAGTTCGTAATATTAGACTTTGGGATTATCGACCCCTACTCAGCACCTATCGTCAACTCCAAGAAATTCGACTTTACTATCGGTTTAATGATGTAGATGTTGACCGTTACACTCTTGATGGTAATTACAGACAAGTCATGCTTTCCCCTAGAGAAATGGTTTATGCTCAAGTGCCTAAAAAAGCACAAACTTGGGTAAATGAACACTTAAAATATACTCATGGTTATGGGTTAGTAATGAATCCGGTAAATGAAGTAACACCAGATGGTTTACCTATATTATTTATTAAAGATATTCCACCAGTTTCTCAGGTAAATCTGCAGGTAGAAGAGCCAGCTATTTACTACGGAGAAAAAACCGATACATATATTTTTACTGGCATGGATACCGAAGAATTTGATTATCCTCGGAGTGGTGAAAATGCCTTTACTACTTATAGTGGAAAAGGAGGAGTACCAATAAATTCTTTGTGGCGAAGACTTGTTTATGCCTATGACTTAAGCAGTATAAATATTTTAATTTCTGGCTACTTTACCGATAACTCAAAAATTCATTACTATCGAAATATCAAACAAAGAGTTAATCAAGTTGCACCCTTTTTAAGATTTGATAATGACCCTTATGTTGCCCTTATTGATGGGAAAATGCAATGGATATTAGAGGCTTATACAGTCAGCGATCGCTACCCCTATTCAGAACCAGTTGCTCAGAGCAATAATGCCGAAGCAATATTAAACAAAGGTAATGTTGAGCGCATAGCCAGGGGAAATATTAATTATATTCGTAACTCTGTCAAAGTAACAATTGATGCCTACGACGGCACAATGAAATTTTTTGTAGTAGATGAAAATGACCCCGTACTGAAAACTTACCAAAAAATATTTCCCCAATTATTCACAGAAAAATCGGCAATTCCAGCTAATGTAAAAGCACATTTTCGGTATCCCTTAGACTTATTTAAAATACAGGCTCAAATGTACTTGTCATATCACATGAATGAGCCTCAATTATTTTACAATCAAGAAGATTTATGGCGGTTCCCCACAGAAGTTTACGAAGGCAACAAACAATTAATGGAACCCTATTATTTAATTATGCGCTTGCCAGAAAAAGAAGGAGAAGAATTTGTCTTAATTTTGCCATTTACTCCAGTCAACAAAGATAATATGATTGCCTGGATGGCAGCACAATCAGATGGGGGAAACTACGGTAAATTATTGTTATATGAATTCCCCAAACAAAAATTAGTTTACGGGCCTAGTCAAATCGAAGCTCGCATCGACCAAAACCCTAAAATTTCCCAACAATTAACCCTCTGGAGTCAGAAAGGTTCAAAAGTAATTCGTGGTGATTTATTAGTAATTCCTATTGAAGAATCATTAATGTATGTAGAACCAGTTTATCTCAGAGCTGAACAGGGAGAATTACCAGAATTAAAACGAGTCATAGTTGCTTATGACAAAGAAGTTATCATGGAAGAAACCCTGAATCAATCTTTAGCAGCAATTTTTGGTGGGAAATCAGAAAAACAACAAATTCAAGTGACAGAAGCACCATCAGAATCAGAAACAGAAAAGAGTTCTAATTTGATTAATAGAATAGTAGAAGCTTATCGTCAAACCGAAGCAGCAAGACGACAAGATAATTGGGTAGAATATGGTAAATTCAAACAAGAATTTGAACAACTGCTTCAACAGTTAGAAAAGCAAACAAAAAATGGCGTTGCTGAATAAATGTATGATACTTCTCCCTCCTGTAGGGGTAATTCATGAATTACCCCTACAGGAGGGAGAAATAAGTATGATTTGCACTCTTGTTTTTTGCTCAAAACTTACATTACGAGGGAGTTTCATACTTAGGCTCGGTAACCCAAAAAAAATAAATAGTAGGGACTTTCATATAAAGTCCCTAAAAGTTTTTCTAAACCTTTAATATTGAGTTAAAAAACGGTCTTTTAAACTCGGTCGGGGTCAATTCCTCTTTCCCTCAAAAGTTCAGCCAGTCGCTCGGCTCGTTGCCGCTCTTTTTCAGCTCGTTCATCTCCTGTTAATAAAATCCTACCTGACTCATCGCACCAGCGTAACCAATTATATTCTTTACCCTCAAATATACCAGGCCAAATAGTTAATCCTAACCTCACTTGTGACAAAAAGAAATTATCTAAAGGGGTATAATCTTTTCCCAGTAAATTATAAGTTCGTAGTATAGTTTCACCAAACTGCTGAAGTGGGTCAAAAACCACATAATAAGCTACTCCTGCACGAGCATAATTTTGGAATTTACTACCTAATTCATTCCCAATTTTATTCGAGACAATTTCAATTACTACTTCCGGCGATTTGCCAAACTCCCAAACAAAATAGGAACGATTCTGTTTTTGACTCCAATCTTCAGGAACTTCTACTTCTAAACTTAGGAGAATATCTGGTACAAGGGGTGGCTGTTTTATACCATAAAAAAGCCCGACATTAGCAGTAGCTAAAAATGGTAAATCTGTCTGGAAAGAACTATAAAGAGTAGAAATTAATAATCGCTGTTGTTTTTCAGAAATTAGGTTATTCACAGGTGTATCATCTTCTGTGATTATGTGACTAATATCGGGAGTCGGTACTTCCCAATTATCGTTTTTATTTTCTGGTATTTTTGGAGGTGATTCAAGGTTAATTTTTGTTGGAGATGTAGACATAATGTTTAATTGCTGTTTAGCTCCAAACTTTTGTGATCATCAATTATATCATAAGCAAATAAGTCATCATAAATCCTGTTGTTTTTGGTTGATTATACAGATATTGAATAACTCTAAAAAATCTAGAGTATAATATTATATAAAATTAGGATAATTAGTTATAATACTTGAGGTTAGGTTTTGCTCTGCAACAGAAAAAAGCCGGAGCGCAATCTAACAGACACCTATAGAACCCCTAAACGTATCTTTGTCAATGTTAAGTAGGGGCAAACGGCCGTTTGCCCATACAGGAGACAGGAGT
>JBARXI010000537.1:0-21839 GCA_049647275.1 Microcoleaceae cyanobacterium | reverse complement strand
TTTTCTGCAATTTTATCCAGTTTTTCTCTAACAGATAATTTAAATCCTGACTGGAGTACAAATAAAAATCCTAATCGCACCATGAATAAATCCTGCCACGAATAAGACTGAAGCTGATAAGAAACTCAAGCCAGTCATTTCAGTTATCAGTCATTTCAGTTATCAGTTATCAGTTATCAGTCATAAAAGTAAAAATCAAAGTTTTCACAGCCAAATTAATCCGCTTCAATAACCGCTCATTTTTCTGCAATTTTATCCAGTTTTTCTCTAACAGATAATTGAAATCCTGACTGGAGTACAAATAAAAATCCTAATCCTGACAAAATAAAAACCACTATCGCAGCATTAATAAATCCTGCCACGAATAAGACTGAAGCTGATAGGAAACAAAAGCCAGTCATACAAGTAAAAATCAAAGTTTTCAGAGCCAAATTAATCCGCTTCAATAACCGCTCATTTTCTATTGAACGTACACGAAATTGAATTTCCCCATCAGCAATTCTTGCCTCTAATCCACGGATTAAAACCTCACTTTTACTTGGTTGCCGTAACTTATATTTAATAAAATTTTTAGTTTGTTTAGCCAGTTCACCAACTACCCTACCTCTACCTTGAGCCACAGTTAAACTTTTAACAAAAGGTTGAGCACAACTAACCAAACTATAATCCGGGTCGAGTTCTCTAGCAATACCATCCAAAGTAGTTAGTGACTTTAAAATAAAAGTCATTTGAGCAGGCAAACGAAATGGTTGCTCTTCAAATAACAAATAAAGCTCCTCTTTTATCTCATCAAAATTATAAAAATCAACAGGTTTATCGGTGAAATTTTCCAATAAAAAATTAACCAATCTTTTCACAGGCATCATATCAGGAGTTGGGTCAATTAAACCAATAGTAATTAAAGTATTAAGCACCTGGTCAACATCCTTTCTTAAAATAGCAAAAAACGTTTTAATCATCTGGTCTTTAGTCAATGACTTTACCTCAGCCATCATGCCAAAATCATAAAAAATTATCTCACCATCTAAACTCACTGCTAAATTGCCAGGATGGGGGTCTGCCTGAAAAAAACCATCTAATAATAATTGCTTCAAATAACAGGAAACCCCAATTTGATTAATCTGTTTAGGACTAATCTGACAAGCTTCTAATCTCATCCGGTCGTTAATTTTAATTCCAGGCAAATACTCAAGAGTTAATATCTTTTCGCTAGTATGAGTCCAATAAACACGAGGCACAATTATCTCAGAATAATCTTTAAAATTTTCGCGAAAGCGGTCAGCATTTTTGCCCTCATTTACATAATCAATTTCTTGATAGAGAATAGTAAAAAACTCATAATAAATAGCATCTAACTCATACTTCTTAGCCCAAGCAAAATATCTTTTACAAAAACGGATAACATTTTTTAGAACTTTAACATCTAAATCAAATAAAACCTTCAACCCAGGACGCTGTACTTTAATTACAACTTCTTCACCAGTTTGTAACTGGGCTTTATGCACCTGTCCGAGACTAGCCGCAGCGATGGGGCGCTCTTGAAAATCTCTATACAGAGAATAAAGAGAATTACCAAGTTCAGACTCAATAATTCCGATCGCTTCTGTAGTATCAAAAGGAGGCACTTGATCTTGTAACTTTCCTAACTCCTCCACATACTCAGTTGGCAATAAATCAGCCCTGGTCGATAGAGACTGGCCAATCTTAATAAAAGTCGGGCCTAAATCCAACATAGTTTTTACCAACCACTCAGCCCGATGCCTTCTCACCGTCGCAGATTTATTTTGAAATAGATTATCCCACCATAAAAAGACAAAAAATTTTCCAGCAGCACTAAAAACATCTATTTGTCTTGTCAGAGGAGAATATTCAGCGCGTTGCCAACGAAGGGGCTTAGAAGTATTTTTAGCGAGCATATTATAAGTTGTAAATCTAGATTAAATATCATCAGAGGAATCCCGCTAATCCCATAGGGTATAGCGGTTAGATGAATGACGACTAAGAAATAAATTAACTGATTTAATCAAATATCGCATCCAAAGTTATGTTAATCTATAAGTACAGCTAATGTGCGTAAGTTATAGCATGAATAACTTGGCCAAAGAACAACAAAAAATCAATAGGTTTGAAATCTAACTACAGCGTGGCAGTCAGTAGAAGTAAAGCTAAAATACTTGTCGATTGAATGACAGGGAGTAAGATTCTGAGGAGTCTAGTCTAGTTAAGAAGCAGAAGTAAGAATATTCCCTGAACCTTTCATATATAACGGTAAGAGTGTCAATATCTTTTGTCTGCTTCCTTCCTGGCAATATCGCTGTATTTTTGATAAAGTTCAGCCCTATTCACGGCCACATCATAACGTGAATAATCAGGTGAAACTATGGCCATTAGTTCTGATGCCTCCTGCCATTTTTCGGCGATCGCCAACCATTCCTCAGCAGACTGAGCATTTTTACCAACAGCAACAGCTGCTTGAGCCAGTCGCACAGCTTGAGCAAAAGCCTCTTTCGACTTAGCCTCCGTATCTTCTGAATTTTTAATAGTGGGGGATGGAGACTGGGAAACAATATTTTCTGAGATTGACTTTTCTGAGACTGACCTTCGAGCCAAGCCAGAAAAGTCAAGCCATTTATTCACTTGCAAACCCAAAGTTAACATCAGCAGACTCAGAAAAAAACCACCCATAATACCCATTTGGAACTGATTTTGCTTTTCCACCCCACTGGGATAAACACTTTCAGACAAAGGTAGTTGAGTTGGCTTAGACTTATTAGTCTGAAAATGATTAGCTAGCTGTTTGAAGATATTGGGCCTAGCCAAAGTAATTTGTTGAGACCAAAGCAATTGATTTTCTCTATTTCTGGTAATTTCCTCAAGCCAGAGTAACTGTTGTTCTTGGATAATCCTACTATTAATTTTTACCCGGCGAATATTACGGGGTGAAATAGTCTCAAGGGTTTGCTTAACTTGCTCCACGAGGTTAGACTGTTCTAACTGCTCAACATCGGGAGCTTCACACAAAAGCTGCAAGATACCATCAGAAAATATAGCTCTGATTCTTACACCTATTGTAGCTAGCTCTTCATTGAGAATTTGGATAATTGCTGCTACACTACCCTGACGAGCTTGCATAGTTATATCGTTAATCCGATCTGCCATTGGCGGTTACTGAAATTAATTTAATAGTTAACCCAAATGGTTAAATATGATTTTTAATTGATCTTACTTTTTTTGTCTAACTCCACACTTCATAATAGAATTAAAAGTCTTACAGCGTATTCGGTGGTTGATGAAGTAAAGTAGGGAGCAGGGAGTAGGGAGTAGGGAGTAGGGAGTAGGAAAGAAAGAATATAGTTTTTCCAATCGGCGAGTATTTTGTTAAATAAGCTTTCATTATTTGGACTCTGAATTACTGTGCCACATTTACATCTAATCTGCTGTATGTTAGAATTTGCGACAGCATTAGAGGGAAAACAGGAAACTGATTATGGCCAAATCCTTGAGTGGCAAAATCTTTGTGGTAGATGATAATATTGATACTGACCAAATTATTCCCGCCGAGTATCTGACTTTGGTTCCCTCCAAGCCAGATGAGTATGAAAAGTTAGGCAGTTATGCTCTGTGTGGGTTGCCCGATCGCTACGGTAAGTTTATCAAACCCGGAGAAATCAAAACCCAGTATCCAATTATTGTGGCTGGAGAAAACTTTGGTTGTGGCTCTTCGCGGGAACACGCACCTATTGCTCTAGGTGCTTGTGGCGTCCAAGCAGTGCTTGCTCAGTCTTATGCTCGGATATTTTTCCGCAATTGTTCGGCCACTGGAGAGTTATATCCTTGGGAGTCTGGCGATCGCTTGTGTGAGTTATTCAAAACTGGCCAGGAAGTTACTATTGATTTTGAACAAAATCAGTTAACTAATCATACTTTGGGCAAGAGTTATAAATTAAACCCTTTAGGAGAAGTGGGGCCTGTCATTGATGCTGGTGGTCTTTTTGCTTATGCTCGTCAAACTGGTATGATTCCACAACAACAAAATTCTTAAACTTTTTTTTTTCAGTTGGAGAGATAAGTTTCTCTCCTTTTTAATCTTTAAAATTTTCCCATTTTCAGCTATTTAGTTTGGGATTTTATCTCAGCAAAATCCCCACAACGTAAATCGAAAATTAGTAGTCCTGTATAGTAATAGTATTGAGTGAAACTTGGTATCAACTTAAATTTTTAGTTCCTCCAAGTATCCTTGAGTTTTACTGGTCATAAAAAAATCATCCTGCTCCTCTACTTAGACACTCAGATACTCAAGGATTTCTTCTACCATTACTATTCACAACTACCCGAAAATTAATTATTTTCTACAAGGGAATCATTGCTACTTTGGAGAAATTTATGATGGTCTCACAACCTAGACTGAAGTTAATCTGATTAACGGTGAGTTTGAGACAGTACAGTTAATATTAAAACCAATTCTAAATCGCAATATTCCCTGTGTCAAATTAGTATCAAATTAGTGGATCGTTCTACAGTAATTTATGGCTTTATCGTAGAAATGAGAACAGAATAAAACCGGAAAATCAAGAAAAGCGTGATATTACATCAATAAAACTATATAGCCAAACTGCACTTCCTAATTTCCACTCTTATTGAGTTTTTGTTCCTTAGTTGGTTTGTGGTATGAAAAAGTCTGGTCTAAGATTCTTTTTCTAGGATTAGTTGGTGTACCACTTATACCCATAGAAAAGCAATTACTAATCCATAATTTTTCTCAGACCAAATTATACTAATTTAAAAAAAGAATGTTACGAATAATCAGGGTACTTACAGTAATTTCCAACTTTATGAAGTACATATATTTATGGTTTTAGGGAGTGGGAGGTGTGGGAGGTGTTGGAGGTGTTGGAGTAGTCAACAGGTGAAACAAATTCACCCCGTTCCCTGCAGGTCATCAACCACGGAATCTGCTGTAAAAGATTTTGTGTCAGATATCTATTGTCTTTTTAAGAGATATTCACTCTAATATAGCACTACGCAAATAGGGCGCGGACATTTATAAATGCTCTTTGCGTTTTAGCATCCGGTAGGGAAGCATTTCGACACCGAAAAACTCAGTCAGGGATTACTTCTAACTTCTGACTTCTCAGTTGTGAGTTGCGCCTAGGGCTATAAATGATATTTTAAGTTATAAATTGCTGACTCCTGTAGGGGCAATTTCCGGTAGTCATGCTGCCTCTTGCAGAGGAGATGTCTCTTAAAGAGGAGCTAACGCTTTTTCCTAGGTCATGCTCCGCATTCGGACCGAAATAGCCCTTACTGACTACTATAAAAAGTCTAATTCTTTGTAGTAGTACACATTTATCAAACTGATATTAGCTATTTTTCTACTCAACTTAGTTGTATTTACCTTTTTACTTAATTAGAGATAGAGAAGTCAAGACTAAAGAATAATTTTTTTGAGACTTTATCTTTTGATAAAACAACTAATAAATATTCCCTCATTTGCCTCTTCAGAACGTTAATTCTGTAGATTTTTTCTACAAAATATTTACCATAATTTCAGAAAGCAAAAGAGGGAAAAAAGACAACAACAAAAGATTACTTATATTTGTTGTGATTAATTTTGCATAAATTCCTGTATACCACGAGTCATCATATCGACTATCCCGTCTTGGGTATCAACTTCCGTATTAGCCTCAGCTTCTATACGCTTCACTACATTCTCTGGAAGATTAAGTAGCTGCTTTAAATTTTGATAAGCAGCCTCTTCCTCTTCATTAATATTTGGTTCTTCCGGAGTACGAGCACTACAGGCAATTACCTCATAACCTAATTTTAGTACCAGTTCCCGTTCTTGTTGGCTTTCGAGTTTAGGAATTGATTCCTCCAGTGGGATATTTTGCATCATATAATCCCGTAGTTCTTCCTGAAGTAATTGTTGCCGCTCCCCAGTGGCAAATAGACTAGTAAATCGATTCAACATTAAATCCACTTCTTCTTTTGCCAGTTGTCCGTCAGACCATGCCATATTTGCAACAATCCGCAGCAGATTCATCTGACGTGGGGTAATAGATGGAGGTGGAGGTGGTTGGACTGCCATAGATTTTTCCTCAATTTCTCGCTATTCGTAGCTCAAGTTTTAACCTACCATAAGGCAGCAGAAAATCCTCAATTGTTGATAATCTTTACAAGCAAAGCGACGTTGAAGGCCCCCGTGTTTTAACCGGGGGATGAAAACAAGCGAGTCGTTTAGACTAGACAACTAAAGTAGTCCTGTGCTATCTTTACTAGAAAAGTAAGCAGAAAGCTTAAGGTTAAACTTAAGCTTTCTGTGTAGGGGCACAATGAAATTGTCCCCAAAGAATAAATATATCTTTGGTCAGCTAAGAACAGACGAAGCAACACGGATTTATCCTGTTGCGTAGTATCAACTTAGAATCCCCGTGACTTAAGTCCGGGGAGTAGTCAAAAGGAAAAATATTAGCTATCTGTTGAAGAGGATTAGAAGCTAGAATCTATCGTTATAATCCCGATATTTAACGGTTAAAGTATAAATAGACAAAGGCGTGGAAAATAAATAAACCTTTTAATTAGATCGGAATCGGAAAGAACAAAGTCACCCTAAAAAATCCTTTTTCGTAAAAATATCTTACCTGTTGCCACGTGCCTGACGGAGCTGTTGCTTACTCCTGCAAAAAATCTATATCTTTTTCGCAGAGGTCTAATGAATTGACTCCAATGAAACCCCTAACCATCCAGAAAAGTTTTCTGCTTGTTCTGGTGTTGGGTTTTTCACTGGTACAACTTGGTAACGACTGGGACTAGGAGGTGCTAAAGTGACCTGATGGGTACGAAGTTCATCTTGATGAAAAACTGTCACTTCAATTGAGTCACCTGGTTGATAATCTTTGAGGCGATCGCTCAACTTATCTGCACTTACGCGAAAACCATCTATTGCCAGTAACTCATTGCCTGCATCCAATCCCGCGGACTGAGCAGGCCCATCAGCTTCAACAAATTTAATTATTTCGTGGCCACGATCTGTTATGACATTTATTCCTAAATGAGGCCATTGATTATTTTCTTGCTTGAGTCTTAATCCAAAAGGTCTGAGATACTCATCAAAAGGTAACTCATCTACACCATTAATATACTTATCAAAAAAGTCTCCCAAATCTAATTCTGCTACCTCTTCAATTACACTTTGTACTTTTTCTGGAGTAAAGCCTATTTCTGACTTACCAAACTTATGCCACATTTGCTGCATTACATTATCCAGCGAGCGTTGATTTTCAGATTTTTCCCGGATTAATAAATCTAGCAATAAAGATATCATCGCTCCTTTTAAATAATAAGAAATCTGAGAGTTATTGCTATTAGCATCCCGACGATATAATTTAATCCAAGCATCCCAACTAGACTCACTAACTGGTTGTACTTTTCTACCTCCTATTGTTAGTAGCAGTGTAATTTCTTTTCCTAATCCTTGCAAAAAAGTTTTAGCATCATATACACCAGCTTTCAAAGGAATTAACAAGTCATAATAACTAGTTGTACCTTCACAAAACCATAGAGAAGGCGTATAGTTTTCCTGTTCATAATTAAATACTTCTAATGCTTTGGGGCGAATGCGCTTAACATTCCATAAGTGGAAAAATTCATGAGCGACTAACTGCATGAAGCGATCGCGCTTTTCCTTATTTTTAAATCCAAATCTTGGATAATTTAGGGTACAACTAAATTTATGTTCCAAACCACCAAAACCTTGCCCAGAAATATGTAATATAAACAAATATTTTTCATAGGGCAAACCATCAAAAAGTTCTGCTTCAACCTCGATAATTTTCTTGATATCTGGAATCAACTTTTCTGGTTCGGCATTACCTTTACCCCAAATAACTAATTGATGAGTTTTTTCTTGTACTTCAAATTGATATATTTGATTATTTCCTATTTCAAAAGGGCTATCTACTAAAGTATCAAAATCTACTGCTTCAAATGTATTTTCTGTATTAGGAATTCTTGGTAGAGGTGTGGTTACTTGCCAATCAGATTTTGGTGGAATAATCTTTATTTGAATTGGGCGTTTCTCACATTCTGGAATATAAAAGCACAAAGCTGCAGGATTAAAATAACCATGTGTAGTGTCTAAATGATTAGTGCGTACTGTTAATTCATTGGCAAATATTCTATATTGAACTGTGACTTCAGAGACTCCCGATGTTTCTATTTGCCAATGGTTTTTGCTAAGTTTTTGCCAACTTAAAGGTCGTTCATTTTCACTATAGGCACAGAAATCTTGCAAATGTTTAGCATATTCTCGGATTAAGTAAGAGCCTGGAGTCCATACAGGCATTTTTAAATCTAGTTTTCCCGACTTTTTTAATGAAGAGGATAGTTGTTCAAGTTTGACATACAAACTGACCTCAAACAGATGAGATTCTGGATGAGGCATAGATACTTTATATTGAATTGCTGGTGTGGTAATTGTGGGACTGAGAGGGGCTATTTTAGCTTCAGTCATAGTAACTTATTTTTTCTAATACAGAACTATTTTAGTTTGACTTAAGTATTTGACTTAAGTATATATATTTTTTTTGATTAATTTTTAACTTTTAACATAATAGCCGTCTGTTATATTAGAGCAATTTTTGTGGAAAGATTGCATAAATTTTATCAAATATTTACTTTTGGTTTGATATTTAATTAAATCATTTCTCCAGTTTACTGAGTAGCTAAGTGCATTAAATGTTTGAGATTAAGTAAATGGATAACCTGACGGTTGGGATATTTTTCAATCCAACCTTTACTCTGCAGTTTTTCCATAATTTTGCTAGTTTCATTTACGGTTATATCTGTAACATGAGCCAAGTCTTGCTCAGGAATATTAAATATTTCACAGCCTTTTTCTGTGGTTTGACCGTAGTTTCCAGCTAATTCAACCAGAGTATTGGATAGTTTTACGGCTGGGGGTCGATGACGGAGTTGATAACGCAGGTTAGTTTGCCGTAAACGCTTTACCATTAGTTGGAGCATTCGATGGTGTAGTTGTGGGTCTTTAAACAGAGTTTGAATAAATCTTTGGGCCGAAATGCTAATTAAACGAACTGGTGATAGGGCGACAACATCGTTTGAGCGGGGTGACTCATCAAGGATGGCCATTTCACCAAAAAAATCACCTCTACCTAAAATAGCTAGTGTCACTGACTTGTCACCTGACAACCTGCGTCTGACTTTGACCCAACCAGAGACCACGAAGTAAACAGCATTGCCCCAGGCATCTTCCATTAAAACTACCCTGTCTGCGGGATACTCGTGTTTTACTGCAACGGAAATGAGCCATTCCAGGGTCTCTGGGTTAGCTCCCTTGAATAAAGGAAAAAGCTCACTGAAAGCTTCTGTCTGCATGAAAATTAGTGCTCTGTGTGATATCTTGATGAAATATGAAATATTGAAATATATTTAACTCAACAGTTATCATACTGGAGTTTATTTAGTTAAGCAAAATTCTATTTTAATTTTTCACTATCTATGATAGTTTAATCATGCAGAAAAAAAAATGATTACTAAAAAAACGGGCTAACCCGAATTTTGGTTAACCCGCCAATTTGGGAACGCGCAAATAAATTACTTCTGCACTACCAATTTGACATTAGCGTTTTGTAGACCACGTTGCTTCACAGAAGCCAAGGTCTTGTTAATTGCATACTTCTGATTAATAGAGTTGATCAACTCAGTTTGATTGTGCTTCTTAGCAACACCCCACAAGTCAGCGATTAGGTCAAAGGAACCATCGCTATTGCCAGACCAACCCAAGTCATATTCGCCTTCGAGAACAGCAACGATGTCAGAACGTAAACGTTGGCCATTGTAGCCACGAACATCAGCATTAGTTTTGACTGTGATTCCCAAGTCACGCAGAGAAGCTTTTAGAATTTCAGAATCGGTGATCTTGGTACGCAGTGTGCTGAAGTGAGACATTCGGATTTCCTCCTAGATTTTAAACTGAAAACAGAAACAACAACGGTTTTTATGGAACATTACCACAGCTCATAATAGTTGAGTTTACTTTGAGCATAAGTGGTTTTTTTTAGAAACTGCTAGCAAAATTTAGCTTGCTAGCCTTTACTCCTGTTTGTACCAGGAGAAAGCTTTTAGAACTCCAGTCTTTGATACTCAGCGACTGAAGATGCAGCAGGCCGCGCACGTTGTCGAGCCCAATCACGTAGAGCCGTGACTTGTTCTGTCATGGTCTTCGACAACGGTAGTGTAGATTTTATTGCGGCAATGATATCTAACTGCGTAAATTCTCTATCTTGAGCAAATGCCTCGTACATAGAAGCGATGATGCCTTGCTCAATTTCTGCACCTGAAAATCCTTCGGAGACATTAGATAATTGCTCTAGATCGAAGCGTTCAATATCTCGACGTCTTTTTACCAGGTGAATTTTAAAAATATCTTGGCGTTCTTCTTTTGTTGGTAAATCTACGAAGAAAAGTTCATCAAATCTACCTTTTCTTAAAAACTCTCCAGGTAAGCGTTCTACCCGGTTGGCGGTCGCCATTACAAATACTGGAGAGGTTTTTTCTTGCATCCAAGTTAGGAAAGAACCAAATATCCTACTTGAAGTACCTCCGTCAGAGTCGGCTGACCCTGTACCACCTGCAAATGATTTATCAAGTTCGTCTATAAACAGGATAGCAGGTGAAATTGATTCAGCAGTTTTGAGAGCATTTCGCAAGTTAGCCTCAGAGCGTCCTACCATTGAGCCATCATAGACCCGGCCCATATCCAAGCGCAGTAATGGTAAACCCCACAGACGTGAAGTCGTCTTGGCGATTAGAGACTTGCCACATCCAGGAATTCCGAGAATCAACATTCCTTTTGGTTGAGGTAGTCCATATTCTCGGGCACGCTCTGTGAAAGCATCGGAACGTTGTCTTAACCAACGCTTCAATTCTTCTAGGCCACCAACAGAATCAATGGTTTCATCCTCTTCTATATATTCTAGGATTCCATTGCGCCGTATGAGTTGCTTTTTCTCAGACAGAACTATATTAACTTCTTGTTCAGTTAAACGTCCTGCTGTGACCTGAGCTTTGCGATATACTTTTTCGGCCTCGTCTTTTGTCAGACCTAGGGCTGCTTTGAGAAGCTTTTCCCTTGTCTCTGTGGAAATGCGACGGTTTTTTGTTTGCTCTAGTTTTTGCGACAGCACTTGATTTAATTCTTTCATGTCTGGTAGTGGGAAGTCTAATACAACTACCTCTTTTTCCAATTCAATTGGAACATTTTGGACTGGAGACATGAGTAGAATTGTTTTGTCTGTGCCTTTAAAACTCGCGATCGCATCCCTTAACCACCTTGTGACTGGTGGAGAATCTATAAATGGATGTAAGTCCTTGAATATATATATACCAGCATTACTGTTAGGGTCTCGCTGTCTAATTACCCATTCTATTGCTGCTTCTGGCGAAACCGTATTATGCTGAGTCGTATTTTTACTCTGGCCGTATTCTACGATGCCATGAGTTACTGTCCAAACAAATACTTTACGCTGGGGTTTAGCCTGAGCTATGGCTGCAATTGCCTGCTCTGACCGCTCTTCCTCGGAAGTTACGAGGTAGATCAGAGGATATTGAGCTTGGATTAGAATATTGAGTTCTTCTTTCATAGTCCTCGATCAGATAGAGACGGTGCAATTTACTGTGGCTTGTTTTACTTTGTATTTTTACCCCTAATTGACGAATCTAAAACATTTTCTGCAATAGCTTCATCAATTGATTTCGATGCAGCAAGGGTAAATTAGCAGGGTACTAACTCTTGCTCTCCCGGTTGAGCCTTTGAATTTTCTGATTCCGGGTTTGGCTTAACTGGTATATTCTTATCTGCCAATACGTTTGGCTGATTCTTTAAGGAAGCCAGTTCTCCCTCTCGCATCACAACTGAACTCGTACATTCTGGACAAGTGTATACCCGGTGGGTCTGTCCGTATGTCCCTGCTTCATCAACTACTTCTGGGTTTTCTAAATAGAATGAGATTGCCCTTTCTGCCATTGATGACATCGGTTCCGAGTCAACTGCTGCTCTAATTTTGAGCTTCCGATGCAGTTCTGGTTGAATATATAATGTAACTTTTTGCTTGTCTTGCATATGACAGTCAACTTGTTTACCCGGGTATGTATATTACATTAACTACTCTTTTTGGGAATGTCAAGCTGTTAAACCGCTTTAACTCTATTATTGTAATATTTCGTTACATTTTGAGCGGTGAATTTAGAGACATAAAAAGCTGTATTTTTTGCCAGCTAATACTTACAGCTATTTTAATGAATTATGTGTTTGGTGAATATTTTTAATAAAAATAGAAATTTGATTATATAATTTTGATGAATTGGACGAAAAAACAAAGTATATATACTTAAAAAGGTAAAGATGACACCGAATTTTTAAGATTTGTATTTTTGATTTTAGATTACTCTAGAAAAAAAATGGTCCAAACGATAAAATGTCCACAACCGTCCAGGCAAATTACAAAAGCGATCGCCAGGTAAAGAGAAAATTACTTACTAACCTCCCAGATAGCGAGCGATCGAAAATTAGATTTACCGAGCAAAGAAATTTATAGCCCAAATTAATTAATAGTGCAAAAACTTTTCAACACCAAATGAATATAATTGAAAGTAAGGAATTTGTTATATTTAGTATGAGTATGAGGCAATATCGTGACAACTCCACACACTCAATGGCTATGCCTTTAAGTGTAGGCTTCGGAAGAAGTGGGTGGGGTCATTAGCCTTAGCAATATGTTAAGCCAGTGTTGCTCAGTTCAATAGGAATATATAGGTACTTTCAAATGTAGCAAAGGCATAGCCGTGTTCAAGTTTGAAACTCTAAGGTTTTTAATTAAACATCTGTGAGGGAAAACAGAAGTATTGAAAACATAAAACCCTATTGAATTTTCGCTCCGCTTTCAGACGTGGGGCTTCTCGCTGTGAAAGTTAAAATTTAACTTAAATGAATCTATACCTATTATCTTTAGCTTGTGTAAGTTTAGTCATCTGTCAACTGTCCACATTAACAGCACAAGCTCTAGTCACCAGTTTGCCTAAACCCAATCAAGTAGTAGCTCAGGAAAATGACTCTCAGCCCGCCAATAATAGGAATACAGGGTATAGTCGTCGTCAAGCAATCAAATATCGATTTGAATGTAACTCAAATAACCAAACAGCTTTAGCCATTTATCGAGCACGACGTAACCGCAAAGGAGACATAGTTTCTTCGTGGGAAAAAATTACGGAGCGACCGCTGATTCAATGGACCCAGGAAGGAGCAGCAGAATTTGGCGATCGCCTAACCCCAAAAGATCGTTGCCAAGAAGTTACAGCTAACTTTAACTATCACTTTCTACGTACTCCCAGTAGACCCAAACTACCTCCATTAAGTGAAGGAAGTGTAAACGGAAAGATAGTGGTGTGTGCAGCATCAGAAGGAAGTTGTCATCAAAATAATGTGCTGTGGATTCTCAGAAGCAACAACAAAAATACCAACGGAAAAATTATTAGGCAACTAGTAAGCGCACTTCGAGGTGAAGCTAGTAGTGAGTTAATCATGGAAAGTCAAGATGTAGAAGAAATAGAAATTTCCTCAGTTAATATGGAAAATCTGATTGATACTATTATTGAACAAGAAAGTGCCAAAATAGATTCCGAGAACTAATACTATTTCAAAAAAATTTATTCATTAAGATTGTATGAGTAAAAAACTTTAATTATTGAAGAAGGAGTCAGAAGATTTGGGTTATGAGGATTCTCACCCCACCTACCAAATTTGCACCCCTATTTAAAGTGGGGTATTAAACCTATAAGGGAAAAGATGAATACTCAGATAAAATACTTGATTTAGCAAAATTAAATAATCAGGGAAAAGACAACAGACCTACAATTACAATTAGTACAGAAGTTATAGATAATAATCTGTAACATATTTTAATTGAATAGGTATAAGTTCCTGAAAAACAATATAGACACAGAAGAATTGACAAATCAGTACCTTAATATTTTTGCCTATTACTATTAATAAATAACCTGAAACACCAAAGGATATTACCCATAGGTTGTGTAGTGGCGATCGCTGCTCAAATGCTGATGATTAACACACAATCTACTTTAGCAAAAAGGATAATATCGCCAACTTTATTAGCTCAAAATAATACATCTAATCAGAACAAAAGTAACAAGTTCGACTCCTTCAGTTAACCCTAAAAATATACGTTATAGTCGCCGTTACGCATACAGATACGAGTTTGAATGCAACCCTGAGAATCAAACAGTGCTGGTGATATACCAAGCACGTCGTAATCGTCAGGGTGAAATTGTTGGCTCGTGGGAGACAGCAACCAAGCGACCGCTAGTTCAATGGACACAAACAGGTTCGTTAGAATTTGGCGAACAGTATACCCCTGTAGTTCGTTGTCAAGCAGTTACAGATAGATTTAATCAGCATTTCCTCCGGGGAGAAGGAAGTGGGTATCTTCCACCTATGAGTGAAGGAGTTTTTAATGGGATGGCTGTAGTTTGTGCTGCCAAAGCTGGAGGTTGTAATTCAAGTAATTTGTTGTGGACTTTAAGGAGTAATAATAGAGGCACTAACGGTAAAATTATTATGAATTTGGTAAGTTCTCTCAAAGGTAATGCTAGTGCTCAGTTAATTATTGAAAGTAACAATTCTGAAAATGTGGAGGATCGAGATAATAAATGGGTGGAAAAGTTAGCGGTTATTGATGGGTTAAAAGCAGCATCAGTAAAGCAGGAAAAAATGCTGGAGGTAGATATATATGGAAAAGTTGATTGAGCAAGCGATTGAAGATCAAAAAAAATTGGAAAATATGGAGGATTTAAAAAATCGATATAACAAAAAAAACAAGCTGAATGAAATGAAAATATTGATTAATTTAATAGCAATAACCCCGATTATTTGGGGGATTTGCTGTTACGAGGTGGCATCAACCACGGAGCAAACAAATATTTCTCGGACTCAGACATTTTCTACTTTCAAATCAAACTCTGCTGTGGAAAATATTGCACGACCTTTAACTGTGAGATTATTAGGAGAAAATATAGCTGGTTCTGGGGTGATTATTTCTAGGGAAGGTAACAATTATTTTGTGTTGACTTGCGCTCATGTAATTGATTCAGATCCAGATACTAAGTTCAGGGTTTTAACTGCAGATGGAGCAGAATATATTGCCCAGATAGATACTGAATCTAATTTTAAGGATATAGATTTAGCATTGGTGAAGTTTAACAGCAATAATGAGTATCCTGTGGCAATTGTCAGTTCTAGTTTTAACTTCAGTTTAGGAGAACAAGTTTATGTGTCTGGATTTCCTAATTATGACCAAGAAGCAGTAAATTTATCTCCTACTGTGGATTTAGGAATTAAACCATATCATTTTACTCAGGGAAAAGTTAGCCATCTACTTAATTTTCCTTTAGAAAAAGGCTATAAAATTGGTATGAGTAATGAAATTGAAATTGGTATGAGTGGCGGACCAGTTTTGAATCAAAAGGGTGAGCTAGTGGGGATTATTGGTAGAGCAAAATATGCTTTAGGCGGCTTTGATGCTTATAGATTTTCTGATGGTAGTGTACCTTCGGAAGAACTTTTAGAAGAATTAGTATCTGTTAGTTGGGCAATTCCTGTCGCTAAGTTATATAAACAGGATAAATATTTCCAGATTGATAATTAATACGAACCTTGTTCAACAATTAATAATTAATAATTAACAATTACCTCTGCTTAAAACGGATTGAATTTACTAAAAGGAAAATCTTTTGTTTCCGATCCCTTATCCTTGTAGGGCGACAGTCCGTGGCGCAGCCAAGGAGAGGCTTTAAACCTTAATTATTTGTATTTGGTAAAATTCAAACTGAATAAAAAACGTGAAATAATTATGCTCAAAATAAAGCAACTATTTACTACATCTTTATGTGGAATTATTACTAGTATTGGCATCGGTGCAAATGCAGCACCAGGAAAATTAACAATAGAAGAAATTAATTCTATTGCCAAACAAACAACTGTATTAATTGCCCCTAGACTAACTGAAAAAGAATTAGAAGATTTGTTAGATAGAAAACCTGTAGAAAGATGGACGGTAGGTTCTGGGGTAATTATTGCTAGAGAAGATAAAAAATACTATGTTTTGACAGTAACTCATAACTTTAGGCAAGAACAAGTAAGTCAAAATTCACCTTATGGCATAGTAACAAGTGACCGAAAAGTTCATCAAGTCACAAAAATTAAAGATAATCGCCAATGTACTAATAGATTTTTAAACGCAATAAAGAATCAAAAACTAGAAGCTGCCTTGGTAAGATTTGGTTGTTTTGAAAGCAAAGAAATAAATGGTTATGACTTAGCAATAGTTAGTTTTGAAAGTGAAGAAGATTACCCTATTGCTTCATTGGGAGATGCTAGTAAATTACAGACGGGAGAGCAAGTTTATATTTCTGGCTGGCCGAAGATTGAAGCTGAACCAAAACTTACATCTGATGGAACTCCACTATTAGATTCGGAAGGAAAAATAGTGTGTAAAGACCCTGCACCTCAAAGACAAAGACGTTTGGCTTGGGGACCCTTGAAAGCTTCTATTCCTGCGGGTGAAAAAGATAATGGTTATAGCCTTTATTATACAGATTATACTCGCCCTGGTATGAGTGGCGGTCCTGTGTTTAATAGTAATGGTGAAGTAGTAGGAATTCACGGAAGAGGCTCAACAAATAAACCTATTTGCGGACAGATTTATCAACCCCCAGAAATTCGGTCAACATCTGAAAATGAGAGGCAACCTTTTGAAGGATTTGAATCTCAAAATAATTTGCCGAATAATCGAAGTCAAACCTCGAAGGCAGAAAATGAATGGCAACCTTTTGAAGGATTTGAATCTCAAAATAATTTGCCGAATAATCGAAGTAATAATGTAGAAAATCAAAATAGAGAAAATCATAAAAATAACTTAAATACACAGAATTTGAATGATACTTCGAGGTCAACTTATGAGTTAAAAAAAATGTTTAGTAGTGCCCAAAATATTGATTATTCTCAACAGTTAATTCAGCAGGTGGGAGTTAATTTATCTTTAAAAATAGAAGCTCCTGGAGAAAATCTAATTGAGTCAGAAATAACAACAGTTCCGGAAATTCAGACTCCCGGTGTAACTGGCAGAATAGAAGATTCTGGGTTTGTCGATCCAAATAAAACAAAAGAAGGAGGTTTTGAAGACCCCAACGATACCATAGATAATATCTATGAACTTTTTAGTTTTGATGTAGAAAATCTCGGTCGGGATAAACCATCCGGTGGTAATGGCAGTGTCTTATTAGACTAGGAAATTCGGCGTTGCTGAATGAGGATATGATTTTGAAATTAGGGAGCAGGGAGCACCGGAGTTGGGAGCGGTTGTCATAAATGCTATTGAAGTAGTGTAACGGATGAATATTTATAATTCACACCTAGATTATCCAACGCCGGAATTTAAAACATCAGAAATTACCGAATAATTAAGGTTTAAATCCTCTGCTGATTTGAATAAATAAATCCCCAAAATCCTTTTCGCTAATCCGATGGGTTTTCAATAGAGGTAATTATTAATTGTTGAAGCACTGCCTGTCTTGAATAGCAACAAATCTGTAGTAGTTAAAAAAGGGAAAAACTTTATATGTTTTTTTTTAATAAAAATATTTCAATTTTTTTAAGTAGCATATTGCTAAGTTTCCTACCACAAAATCCTGCCTTGGCTAAACTATCGCCAGAAGAAATTAATTCTATAGCCAGACAAACAACAGTATTAATTGCTCCAGCACTAACTCCAGAATTACGAAAAGACCTAGAAGAAAATCGGAATAATCCCCTACTAAAATCGGGAATTTGGAATCCAGGTTCAGGAGTAATTATTGCTAAAAAAGGAAACAAATATTATGTACTAACCGTAGCTCATAACTTTCTGCAAAGACACCTGGATAGTAAACACTATTGGCAACAGTTAGGAGGAGTTTCCTACTATGGAATTAGAACTTATGATGGCAAAATTCATATTGTTAAAAATGTCAATGATGGTAGAGGGTGTCCGCTTACAGGCAACCCAAAATTGGCAGTTTTGGTAAGATTTGGCTGTCGCGATCGCTTTATTCTCAACACAGATATAGTAGACCGCACCATTGGCACAGATCAAATTAGAGGGATAGATTTAGCGATCGTCACATTTGAAAGCAACAAAAACTATATAGTTGCTCCTCTTGGAAACGCTGTTAAGGTCAAAAAAGGGGATAGAGTGTATATTTCCGGATGGCCTGACCCAGAAAGAGAAAAAGACCCGCAGACAGGTAGATGTCGTAACAAAGTAGCTCGCAGACAACGCCGTTTATCCTGGGGCCCGGTAATAGAAAAAATGAATCCCGACCCCCAACACCAGGGCTATAGTATTTTTTACACTGATGAAACTGCAGCAGGAATGAGTGGGGGGCCTGTATTTGATAGCAACGGTCGTGTAGTTGGCAGTCATGGGTTAGGTAGTTTAAATAAGCCTTCATGTGGTAGTAATTTTGAGGCTGGAGCGGAAACTGAGTCTGCTTCTAATACTAATGGTATTTCTAGCGGGAACAACCTTGATTTTAATAAGTTGCAAAAGCAATATAGTAGCGGGCAAAATGTTGATTATTTTCAGAAGTTAATCGCAAAATTTGACTTTGGTTTGGCTTTTAGACGGGAGTTGCCACCACCAAAGGTTATTCAGGCTGGTATTAGTCAGATGAGAAACCAGAAAATTGCTAGTAGTAGTGGGAAGGTGGAATTTGATGCTCAAGAGGATGTGTTTGACGATCCCAATGATGTTGTGGATGATATCTATAAATTGTATACGTTTGAGTTGGAGAATATGATTAGAGATGAGCCTTCTGGCGGTAGTGGGAGTTTGTTGTTGGATTAAAAATAATGTTGATATTCTGTTGCTGTCTCTTCAGCAATTTTTTGGCGGAGTTGCCAAGGTAATAAAATTTCAACGTTTGGTCGCCAAGCACGCAGACGCATTTTGACGTTGGTATCATTCTCTCGGTAGTAAGCACGGTAGTAAGCATCGTGGCGGTTACGGGATTTGAAAACGGTGAGTAAATGCTGTTGATGTGCTGGGGGAGTATTTTGTTGAATCAGTTTTTCTACTTGTTGATAGTTGATGAGTTGAAATGTATGATGGCGAAAGGTGTTTCGAAGGTAGCGATCGTGAAAATCTCGTTCAAATCTCAAGACCATTAACTGAGATGGTGAGTAAAAGTCAAAACCCCAAGCTGCTCCCATTTGCTCTTGAATATAGTCGGGGATGGGTAGGGTTTGATTTTGGTAATGTTGAAATAGAAATTGAGGAATATTTGGGTTATCCCACTGGAGAAGAGTTAAATTTTGAATGCGGTCGAGACGATAGTTATACCATTCTCCTGTTGATTCTACAGTTTCACCAAAAGCGCAAAGGTAAACTGCTCGTCGCACATAATATATGCAGACAGGATAGACAATATATTTGTGGGATTTATTGATTCGCGCGCTGTTGTAAGTTAATTTGACTGGGGGTGTGCTTGGTTGTTGCCACAGATATCTAAATTTATGTAGTAAATCATCTACCCGGTCTTGATTATCAGAAAAAATAATATAGTCTAGGTCTAGAAAAAAACGCTGGATACCGCGAATGGGTTGGGAATAAATTTCGGCGATCGCTCCCACATCTACATTAATAAAAGCCTGGTTGTAATTATCTGGTTTGGTTGGTTTTGTTTCCTCACTAACGAAAGTAGGATAATTTGGAAATTCTCGAACCCGATAATATTGCTGATTTTCACGTTGCAACCAACCCAACTCGACAAGAATTTTCACATCGTCTTGTAGGGAGCGACGAGTAACTGCAAATAAACGCTTTTTTTAAATGTCATCCAAAGTGGAGTCAGGAATAGGAATGTGTCGTTGGAGCGATCGTCGCCATTGTGTTTCTGAAATACCTGTGTTTTTAAAAAGCCATTCCCTTGTAGTTTTAGCACAAGTGCAATTGACATCGTGAAGGTTTGGCGCTTTTTCCTGTTTGGGATGAGTAGGAGAAAAAAAAGTATCGCGCCATTCTGGATAAGTGAAACTGTCAGCAAGTGAGAGAGAATTTTCACCATATAAATAATGTAGCCACACCCACAGACGAATTCCTCGTGACAAATTTTGCTTGAGAGAACCCCGCGCTAACCATTGCAGCAGTGGGATATTAGGTGAGTCATCGAAAAGACATTCGGACATAATTATTTTTTTAGGAGCTAAGTTGGAAATAGCCTCTTCCATCCTACTGTTATAGTTATAGCATCATTCTGGAACTATTAATTAGAGGTATAAATGAATCCAATTCAACTACAACTCATCCCCCACCAAACCCAAGAAGGAATAGCTTATCAACATTTGCACATACAGATTATGACTGATGATGGCGTCATTGCTCCTGCTGACATTAAGGGTTTGCAGTTACCAGAAATAGACTTTACTCAGGGGGTGGTTACAGAAGGTAAAAGTCCAATTTGGCTGTATGGGTATTTGGTGCATGAATGTCATCCCGCAGCGTGGGTAGGATGTTATGACCCTCGTTTAGGAGGAGCGGTAGTGGTGGCAACTCATACCCACCAAGTTGCTATTAGTCAAATTATGAAAATTGACTTATCTACACTCAAAAGTTAGAGACTGTTTGTAAAAAGAATATTAAATCCAGGCGTAGGGTGGGTTAGGTGGCAATACTTATGCTGACTTAATTCTACTCTTAACTGTCTGCCGTAACCCACCGAACATACCGATTATTAAGGACTTTAGCTACCTTAATCTTTCGTTTATAAATACGGTCTTAAGAGGTAATAAAAATGTCAGATAAGTCAAAGAAATTAAATCTAGAATTAACGGCGATCGCTCTGAAATCGAATACGCGAGATTATCAGACTTTAGCGATTAGTTATTCGGGTAAAATGATAGAATATGAGGATATTTTATCTCTAAAAATTCCTGAAAAAATTGATTGGGAAAAAGGAATTATTCTGTTTGGAAAAGCTCCGATTTGGCTTTATAGTCACTTAGTTTGGCGTTGTCATAAAGCAGCTTGGATTGCTTGTTTTCAGCCTGGATTAAATGCTGCTGTAATTGTTAGTAGTAAAGTTAAGGAATTTCAACCTGGCGATACTATACCGATTATTTTTAATCAGAATCCTGCCCCGGCAATTCTGATTTGCGGACCTCCGAATAGTGGGAAAAGTGTATTGTCAAATTCATTAAGAATAGGTTTGGTTAAAACCAGACCAAATAATCAAATTTATTTACATCGAGCCAACTGGGATGGAGAAGGAAATCATACTTATGAAAATCCCGACCCAGTTTTGGCGAGAAGACTTGCTCAGGAAAGTAAATTTAAAATTCATCAACATAAAAATGCCGATAAATTATTGCCGAAATATTTTGATTATCACGCTGAGACTACTCGGAATATTCGGCAAGTTGTAGATTTAGCAATTGTGGATGTGGGAGGAAAACCAGAGGTAGTAAAAATGCCTGTAGTGGAGAGTTGTAGTCATTATATTGTGATAAGTAATGACCAAAGTAAAGTAACAGAATGGCATGATTTGTGTGGAGGAAAGTTGCAGCCTTTGGCAGTAATTCATAGTGTTTTGGAGGAGCGATTAGAGGTATTGAAAACTGAGCCTTTTTTAGAGATTATCGCGGGGCCTTGGGTGAGGGAAAAAGTGCGTGATGTGCCGGAGGTTTTGTTAAAGGAAGTATGTAAATTGTT